>NZ_KB235904.1:1010945-1107809 GCF_000332155.1 Kamptonema formosum PCC 6407
TTTATTTCGAGTTAATCTCAGAGGCGTTAATCTCAAAGGTGCAAATTTGAAGGGTGCAAAGTTGAAGGGAGTATTTTTGACGGATGCTTATTTGAGTGAAACTGATATGACAGATGTGGCTCTTAGTCAAACATTTTTTGAGCTACCAAATTCTATAGAATAATTTTGTTAGTTGTTAACTGTTAACTGTTAACTGTTGGTAATTTATGATATTATTACAAATAATCTATGATGTAATTGTGAATAATATTTGGTGTCATTGCGAGCGCAGCGAAGCAATCGCAAAGACTTGAGATTGCTTCGCTGCGCTCGCAATGACGGAAATCTGGTCAATCACCAATCACCAATTACCAATTACCAATTACCAATTACCAATTACCAATTAGCATTTAAAATGGATAAACCTTTAGGTTCAGTTATTCAAGGTTCCCTCAGCAAGGGATTAGAAGTGCGGCTACATCCTGATGTTTCCGTAGAAGAAATGAGAGTAGGCAAATTTTTAGTAGTCCGAGGAGTGCGATCGCACTTTTTTTGTATGCTGACTGATGTATCATTAGGAACATCTAGCGATCGCATTCTAGCCAACCCGCCTCACCCCAACGATGATTTTATGCAGGCCGTTCTCGCTGGCAGTAGCACTTATGGCACAATTGAATTATCGCCGATGTTGATGTTGACTGCGGAACGAGAAAAACAGCAGGCGATTTTTCCTCCTAATGTCAGTAACAGCAAGCAAAGAAAGTCCAATAATTCTAGTTTGTCTTCAATGGAAGTGCAATCTAGTGCTGATATTGAACTACTGCCTGTAAAAACAATTCCTAGCCATTTTTCTCAAGTTTTTGACGCGACAGAGGGCGATTTTAGGGCAGTCTTTGGCTGGGAAGACGATCCCACCCGCCGCAATTTTGCCATCGGCCAACCGATTGATATGGAAGTTGATGTTTGCCTCGATTTAGATCGGTTTGTAGAACGCAGTAATGGAATTTTTGGCAAGTCAGGAACCGGAAAATCTTTTTTAACTCGCTTGCTTTTATCGGGGATAATTCGCAAAAAAGCCGCAGTTAATCTGATTTTTGATATGCACTCTGAGTATGGCTGGGAAGCGGTTTCGGAAGGGAAGCAATTTAGCACAGTTAAAGGTTTACGGCAGTTATTTCCCAGCCAAATTGAGATTTATACTCTCGATCCTGAAGCTACAAAACGCAGGGGTGTTCGGGATGCAATGGAACTTTATTTGAGTTACGATCAAATAGAAGTTGAAGATATTTCTCTCGTGCAGCGCGAGTTAAATCTTTCGGAAGCAAGTATAGAAAATGCCATCATTCTGCGGAATGAGTTAGGCAATTCGTGGATTAACAAGTTGCTGGCAATGACTAATGAAGATATCCAAATGTTCTGCGAAGAAAAACGGGGTAATAAGTCTTCGATTATGGCGTTACAGCGAAAACTCGAACGGTTAAACGATCTAAAATATATTCGCAATCGTTCTAATCATAATTATGTCGGGCAAATTTTGCAATCTTTAGATGCGGGTAAGAATGTGGTGATTGAGTTTGGCTCTCATTCGGATATGCTATCTTATATGTTAGCCGCGAATGTGATTACTCGCAGAATTCACCAGTCCTATGTGAAGAAAGCAGACAATTTTTTAAGAAGCAAAAATCCCTGCGATCGCCCGCAACCTTTAGTGATTACAATTGAGGAAGCTCACCGTTTTCTCGACCCGGCTATTGTCCGTTCCACTATTTTTGGTACAATTGCTAGGGAGATGCGGAAATATTTTGTCACCCTATTAGTTGTAGATCAAAGGCCTTCGGGAATTGACGCTGAGGTAATGTCACAAGTTGGTACGCGGATTACTGCTTTGCTGAATGATGATAAGGATATTGATGCAATTTTTACCGGAGTTTCTGGGGGGCAAAGTTTACGATCGGTTCTCTCTAAGTTAGATTCTAAACAGCAAGCTTTAGTTTTAGGTCACGCTGTACCGATGCCAGTTGTGGTGCAAACTCGTCCTTATGATGAGAAGTTTTATCGGGAAATTGGGGATGTTGATTGGGAAGATATGACCGATAATGATGTGTTTGAGGAGGCGGAGTCTGCGTTGGCTGATTTAGGATTTTAGCGCGAATGGAATTCGCTGTATAGCAACCACCACAACGGTTAGGACATTTTCAATCAAACCATTTCTAGTATTGCATTTTCCTCCTGCCTCCTGCTATACAAGCAATTTCCGCCTAAGCCTAAAGCAGGCTTTCCTCCTAGAAAATGGGAAACTAAGGCAATACTCTAATTCCCCCTCGACAAACCAACTCACCGGGATGCAGAATTAATTCTTCAAGGTCAACTTCTGACCCTAAATCCAATTTAAAACTATCTAGATTTCTACTATTTAATCCTTGCGAAATCTCCACTTCTGGTTGTTCAAATAGTAACTCGCGACCACTTGCCAAACCCAAACCAGTCCGCAGTAAAAAAGCTATTATTTGACCATTATTTAACAAAATTCCTGCCTTTAATATTAGCTTGCCCGCCTCAATTTTAATCTGCGGATTTTGCAAATTTAATCCCTGCTGAAGATCGCCGACATCTACCGGCAAAAGCGGCAACAAAAAATCACTTAAAGCCTTAGCGAGTAAAGGTGCTGAAAGTGAAGTATTCAAATCAGCTTCATTTAACCTGGCAATACCGACAACTGGGATTGGTTCTAACAACCTTAGCGGTTTACCTTTAATCACTTGACCTAAATTGATGCGGATACCAGTACCGACAAGGGAAATATCAGTCAAGTGCAATCCTTGATATACAGCACCTTTAGCCGCGATCGCCACTTTCGGAACTGTACCGCCCAAAATTTGGCGATCGCTACCCGAAATCTCCACAGATAACTCCTTTACCTGAGAAACCTGCGATCTCAACAGCAATTGCACGGCTGGAGACAATACCGCACTGACAATTCTGCTACCTTTACCCCCTAGAGATTCCTCAGACAATAAAGCGCGAGCGCCATTCCCCAATTCATTAACTTCACCAGCACCATCACCCGATTGGGGAGAATCAAAACCCATAGCCATAGCCAACTTCAGAACTTATACCAATTTAATGTGAAGTTGCACTTTATTAAACACCCGATTTTGAGGGGCTAGGGGGGAAGAAGGGGCTAGGGGCTAGGGGAAGAAGGGGCTAGGGGCTACGATGCTCAGGGCTAGGGGAAGAAGGGAAAGAGAATAAAAGTAAGGGCTTCGCTGCGATCGCGCTTGCCGAACCATTCGCTCAATTTAGAATCTCCTAATGGTCTTGGCGGTTGCTATATTTCTTATGATACATTGACGTAATGAGGGGTTACACCCCTCAATCATTGACCGATCTAAAGTAAATTGTCAGGCTCAGCAGCGCGATCGAAAACAGAAACATCCAGACAGCAACTATTCCTGTAATATTTGTACATAGTCATCTAAATCATGCAAAGATTTAGCTTGTCCTTTATTGATTCGATAACTCCCCCAAGCCGTCCGCTGTATGGATGAAAGGCTGCAAAAAATACTCGCCCAGTGGGGCATTGCCTCTCGCCGCCAAGCAGAAGAGATGATTCTCGCTGGACGAGTGCGAGTTAATGGCAATACTGTCCAGCTAGGACAAAAAGCTAATCCTGCGAGCGATCGCATAGAAGTTGACGGAGTGCGCGTCAAATCAGAGCGCCGACCCCAGCCGGTCTATTTGTTACTCAACAAACCAGCCGGAGTCGTTTCAACTTGCTCCGATCCCGCACAGCGCACCACAGTCCTAGATCTGTTACCGCCCAAACTGCGTGCCGGTTGCGGCATTCACCCAGTAGGGCGCTTAGATGTAGAATCCACAGGAGCTCTGCTGCTCACCAACGACGGTAATCTCACCTTCGCTTTGACCCATCCCCGCCATTGCGTCCCCAAAACTTATCAAGTTTGGGTAGAAGGCGATCCCCCAAAATCGGTATTGCAAACGTGGAGTCAGGGCGTTCTCCTATCACGCAGAATGACATTGCCAGCTCAAGTTAGAGTGCAAGAGCGTAACGGTTCCCAGACACTTTTGGAAGTAATTCTTTACGAGGGGAGAAATCGACAGGTGCGCCGAGTTGCTGAACAGTTGGGATACCCAGTGATTCATCTGCACCGCACGGCAATCGGCCCAATTCTATTGCAGCCGCCAGGAGAGCCGGAATTGCCGGCAGGACACTACCGACCTCTACTCGATTCTGAAATTACTTTTTTGTGGAACCGAGTCAACCTAACATCAGTAAATGTGCCAGTAGATGTCAAGGAGCACAACTTATGACGAAGAATTTATTTTTTTTACTCTTCAAAAAAACTAAGAAGAACCTAGAGTCAGCCAATACCGAACAGGCCCAAAGCCTTGCAGAAATTGGCGCTCAACTCCGCCAATTCCGAGAACAGCACTCAATCTCCTTAGAACGAGTGTCGGTAGTAACGATGATTCGATCGCGCCTGCTGCAAGCTATTGAGGAAGGGGAACTCGACGAACTGCCCGAACCCGTCTACACCCAAGGCTTGATCAAGCGCTACGCGGAGGCAATGGGTTTAGATGGCGAACAGTTTGCCAACTTTTGCCCTGCAACACCGATACTGGAACGTCCAAAAACCTCTTGGCGAGATTTGCCCCTAGCTCAACTGCGACCGATACACCTGTACCTGCTTTATCTATTTGTGATTGTCGCGTCTGTCAACGGTCTATCTCAAGCGATCGGTCGTTCCGATACAGCGGATACAGCCGAAACAGGGGTGACGGCATCAAAACCCCCAGCTAAGGCACCAATTCCCAGCAAAAGCGTTACCAAGCAGCCAGGAAATCAAGGCACTTTAGTGGCCGAGCGGGCTAGTCTTCCGACTGCTCCGGTAAAGCAGCCTTCTTTCCCTGATGCTGCTGTGCGGGATGACTATGCCTCGTCGCCGCAGCCATTGGTAACGAGTGCTTCCAACCAACCAACTCCCTCGATCTCGGCACAAGTAACCAATGCCTCCAACCAGCCAACTCCCTCGATCTCGGCACAAGTAACCAATGCTTCAGGCCAAGGATCGCCTTCTGTGTCGGTAAAGGCAACTAACGCTTTAGCTCAACCAGCAGCCCATCAGCAAGTGACTATTAGCGTCACTGTCAAGGAGGAAACTTGGGTGTTGATTGAGGTTGATGGCAAAACTGAGTTTGAGGGTAATTTACCTGTGGGGACTCAGCGGACTTGGCAAGCGAAAGAGCAACTGTTTTTCAGGGCTGGCAACGCTGGCGGGGTACTGTTGGCTGTGAATAACGGCGAGGCCAAGCAACTAGGACAGCCGGGGGCGATCGAAGAAGTGGTCTTAAAAGCCAATGAACCCCCGGCGGCGACAGAAAAGAGGAAAGATCGAGGTTGAACCTGGTTTTTATTGAGGGAAAAAAGCTTGCTGTATAAGCATTCTTCCTTCTCTCCTAAATAACTAAATCTTTCTCTCCTAGATAACTAAATCTTTCTTCCTTCATCTTTCATCCTTCTTCCTTCATCCTTCTTCTGGGGTTTTCATTCTTTGATGGGCGCTCGGCCGTAGAGATTGGTGAGGGAATTAAGGCGATCGCCTATTTCCTGATTCAAAGCCCCAGACCGATACCGCCAGCCCCAGTTCCCCTCTTCTTTGCCCGGAAAATTCATCCGAGCAATATTTCCTAAACCTAAAATATCCTGAACTGGAAGGATCGCGATATCCGCAATCGAACTCAAGGCCAACCGGATCAAAGACCAGTGGATTCCTTGAGGATCGACGCAGCCTAAATAACCCAAAAAGAAGTCTCTTTCGTAGGATTGGAGTTGTTCAAACCAGCCGATAGTTGTGTCATTATCGTGAGTGCCGGTGTAAACTACACAGTTGCGGACATAATTAAAAGGTAAAAAAGCATTATCGCGAGCGCCACCAAAAGCGAATTGCAAAATCTTCATCCCTGGAAACTCAAATTTATCCCGTAGCGCTTCTACTTCTGGGGTAATTACGCCTAAATCTTCGGCAATAATTGGCAAGCTGCCAAATTTCTCTTGAATTACGTCAAACAATGCCGTTCCGGGTGCTTTAATCCAAGTACCGTTCATAGCAGTTTTTTCACCTTGGGGAACTGCCCAGTAAGCATCAAAACCTCGGAAATGATCGATCCGAGTTACGTCTACGCAATCGAAAATACTCTGGAAACGCTGTACCCACCAATGAAAATTATCTGCTTGTAGTTGCTCCCAATTATAGACTGGATTGCCCCATAACTGACCTGTGGCGCTGAAGTAATCGGGGGGAACTCCGGCCATTAAAGCTGGAAGACGAGATTCTTCTTCTAAGCAAAATGTTTCAGGATGAGACCAAACATCAGCACTATCATGAGATACATAAATGGGAATATCACCAATTATTTTAATGCCCCGCAGGTTTGCATAGCGCTTTAATTCTGTCCACTGACGGAAAAACTCGAATTGGAGGTATTTGTGGTGAAAAATTTCCGCAGTTAGCTTTGTCCGCCACAGTTCTAAAGTCTCTGGTTGACGTTTAGCAATTGCTGGTTCCCAAGTATGCCAACTCGTACCTTGAAAGGTATCTTTTAAGGCCATAAATAAGGCGTAATCTTCTAGCCAGTGAGCCTTGCTTTCGCAAAAACCAGCAAATTCAGTTTGCTGCATAGAAGTGGCTTGAACCTTGAAGTTTTCGCTGGCTTTTTGTAGGAGGGGAAGTTTAGTTTGAATGGCGCGATCGAAGTCTACAGTATCGAGAGGAAATCCTGGTACCTGTGCGAAGTCTTCGTCTGTTAATAAACCCTCATCTCGCAACCGATCGGGGCTAATTAAAAATGGATTTCCCGCCATTGCTGAATAGCACATATAGGGGGAATTGCCATATCCCGTTGGGCCCAGGGGCAATAATTGCCAGTATTGTTGATTGTTGTCTGCTAAAAAGTCAATGAAGCGATACGCTTCTAATCCCATATCTCCAATCCCGAATCGACTCGGAAAGGATGTGGGATGGAGTAAAAGACCGCTCGATCTGCGAAAAGGCATAAGCAACCTAAAATATAAAGTATAGAGTTGGGTATTTTGTAGAGAGTGCTTGACACTTTTACCTACAAATGGTATTTCTGATCCTAGTGTTTACGGTTGTGTTTTTAAGACCGGAGTAGGCTAAGAACAGTTTTTTATTATCGCATATTTTACTTACTTGAATTTGTGGTAAGGGCGCTCGTCATTTAAGTTTAATTTTGACGAGAGAGTAGAGAAGGCCGAACCCAACAAAATAGTTATATTGTCCAATCTTCAAATCTCAAAGCAGGAACGCGCTCAAAATCTCGTCGATTGCGAGTTACTAAAACCCCAGATCGGGAAATCACACAAGGAGCAATTCGTATTAAGCCGCCCATAAAATTGTTCTTCTACTGTAATAACAGTAACAGCAATTTCGTCAGAATTGACTGCGCTAATCCGACTACTAACTATTGGATGATTCTGTTGAAAAAGCGAAACATGATCCGTATCGAGTACCCACAAACTCATTTTGTCTCTTCCTCCGCATCCATTTGACGGTAATAAGCTTCCATCTCTTCATCTCGTTCGCGACGTAAAGCTGCTATATCAGCTTGCATCTCCTCGAAGTAGGGATCGTCTTCATACTTACCCGCAAACTTCATCCAAGGATGTTCTGGTTTTGGGCGATCGATTTCTAGAGAAACTATTTCTACTTTGTCTAAGCGCTCTGTTACAATCTGGCGTAAACTGGTCAAAGTTTCTTCGCGGGTAGAACCAAAAGCTTGACACTCTGGCCAGCCCAATACTGTGGCTCTATATCCTTCATTTTCTTGTTTTTCAAGCATAACTGGGTAAGTTAGCTTAGTCGATTTTTCCGATGGGGCAGTAACATTAGTAGTCATAAAATTACCTCTCTACAACTCTTTCATAAATTATAACTTCCTAGTATTATAAAATTAGTATAATTTTTACCCAAATCTGTGACTTACCGCAATCCTACTCCTACAGTTGACATTATTATCGAATTAATCGATCGCCCCGCGAGGCCGATTATACTAATCGAACGATGCAATCCTCCCTACGGTTGGGCTATTCCTGGTGGCTTTGTCGATTATGGCGAAACCGTAGAAACGGCTGCCAAGCGTGAAGCTCAAGAAGAAGTAGGATTAGAGGTAGAATTAATTGAGCAATTCTACGTTTATTCTGACCCCAATCGTGACCCTCGCCAACATACTCTTAGCATTGTATTTTTGGCCGCAGCAACAGGGGAACCCCAGGCTGCTGATGATGCTAAAAATCTAGAACTTTTTGAACCTTGGCGGTTTCCAAGTCAACTTTGTTTTGACCACGATCGCATTCTCCGAGATTATTGGCGTTACCGTCACTATGGAATGCGGCCTCGTTTGTAATGGCTAATGGCTAATGGCTAATGGCTAATTGCTAATTGCTAATTGCTAATTGCTACATCTTCCCCCTCTCCCAGTCTTCCTTTCTTCTTCTTCCTTCTTCCTTCTTCCTTCTTCCTTTAAGAATATGGCAATTTTAACAGTTTTAGGTGCGGGTGCTTGGGGCTCCGCAGTGGCAACTCTAGCTAGTAATAATGGCCATCAAGTTAATTTGTGGTCGCGTAGTAGTTCTTTAAACCTAGACTCAATTTTAATTGAAACAGATGTGATTGTTTCAGCAGTTTCTATGAAGGGAGTTGTGGAAACAGTCGAGCGAATTAAAGGGATAAATTTAAATACTAATGCTATCATAATTACGGCTACTAAAGGTTTAGACCCCGTTACTACTCGCACTCCTTCTCGCATTTGGCATGATGCTTTTCCCGAACGTTCTATTGTTGTACTTTCCGGGCCGAATCTGTCTCAAGAAATTGTCCAGGGTTTGCCTACTGCGACTGTTGCTGCTAGTATAGATTTAGCGGCGGCGAAGCAGGTACAAGATATTTTCAGTTCCGATATTTTTCGGGTTTATATTAATAGCGATCCTCTGGGTACTGAGTTGGGGGGAACTTTAAAAAATGTGTTTGCGATCGCGGCTGGTGTCTGCGATGGTTTGCATTTAGGAACTAATGCAAAATCGGCTCTTCTTACCCGTGCTTTACCGGAAATGATTCGTGTAGGTGTGCGTTTGGGAGCGCAAGTTGAAACCTTTTATGGGTTATCTGGTTTGGGAGATTTACTTGCGACTTGTAATAGTGCTTTATCCCGCAATTATCGGGTTGGTTATGGGCTCGCTCAAGGCAAATCTTTAGAGCAGGTTTTGGAAGAGTTACAGAGCACTGCTGAAGGGGTAAATACTACTAATGTATTGATCGATCTGGCTAAAAAACAGGGTATTGAAGTGCCTGTTTCTACTCAAGTTTATCGTTTAATTAATGGTATAATTACCCCTGAGCAAGCTGTCGCAGCATTGATGGAAAGAACAGTGAAGCCAGAGACTAATGTTCCAAGTAATCTAAATAGTTAGGGTGATTTTAAATAGTAGAGGCGGATTCATCCACCTCTACTTCAAATGATAAATTACATTTTGCCTTTCTGCATCACTTCTTGAAGGTGTTGGCGGATCTCCTGTGCTTGATCCATGTCTGTCTGCTTCAATTTTTGGAAGAGTTCTGCACAGGGGTTAGAGCCAGTTTCCTGAGCGTCGTTTATGTAAGTTTCGTAGGCTTTAATTGCTTCAGACTTGTTTTGCAAGACTGTCAGCAAATCGTACTCAAGGTTACTAATGACTGAATTTCCGTTGCTAGCCATAAATTTACCCTCCACTAGGATTTATCAAAAATTTTGACCGATCCTGGAAGGGCATTTCATCTGCCTAAAAGGGTAGATAATCTTTACTTACCACTGTAATAAAAGGCAATTTCTTTGTCTTTAAGGGGAGCAAAGTTTGCATCAGCAAGCATTTGATTGAGCTCTGCTTGGGGGATGTGCTTAGCGCCTATCCGCACGATGCGCGATCGCATTGTATTTGAGACACCGCTGCGCTGTCTTCCGGCTTCTAAACCCATGACTTTGTTATATAGTTCTAGTTTAGCTGTAGGGATGGGAGTGCCGTCAAAATCCAGACCCGATGCGATCGCTACGTCAATAGCATCAGCACCAGTTGTTGTTTTATCTGTTGAGTTTGTTTCGCTAGACATTGGAGAATACAATCAAAAATTTACCACTCAAGCATTTTATCACTATATAAAAAATTGACTGACAAGTTTAATATCTACATTCCCACCGCTGACAATTACGCCAACCCGCAAACCTTCAGCTTTAACAATATTTTCTAACAAAGCTGCTGCTGCTAAAGTGCCTGTAGGTTCGACAACAAGTTTCATTCGTTCCCACATAAAAAACATCGTTTTGCGAATAGCATCCTCGGAAACTGTTACGATGTCGTCCACATAATGGAGGATTAAAGGAAATGTTAATTCACCTAAACAAGGAGTACGTGCGCCATCAGCAATTGTATCAGGATTATAAACAGTTTGTAGCGTTTTGGTGCGGAACGATCGCGCCGCATCATCTGCTTGTTCCGGTTCCACGCCAATGACTCGACATTGAGGCGATCGCGCCTTAGTGGCGATCGCGCACCCAGAAAGCAAACCTCCGCCACCGCAACATACCAGCAACAGGTCTAATTCCCCAACTTCTTCGATTAGTTCTAACGCCGTTGTACCCTGGCCAGCAATGACGTGGGGGCGATCGTAGGGAGGGATAATTGTAGAGCCGCGATCGCTAGCTATTTGCTGGCAAAGTTCCTCTCTTGAAGTCTGAAAGCGATCGTAAAAAATAATCTCGGCCCCATAGCCGCGAGTCGCCTCTTGCTTGACGATGGGAGCATCGGCAGGCATGATAATAGTTGTGCTAATTCCGAGTAATTGTCCCGCCAGTGCGATCGCCTGTGCGTGGTTTCCCGAAGAGAAAGTTAGAACTCCTTGCTGTTTTTGTTCTGCTGATAGTTGAGATAGAGCATTGTACGCACCCCGAAACTTAAATGAACCTGTGCGCTGAAAGTTTTCACATTTAAAAAATACTTGAGATTTTGCGATCTTATTAACAGTTTGGGACGTGAAAACAGGCGTTCTATTTACCTGACCATTTAGGCGTTTTCCCGCAATTTCAATATCGGCAATGCTTACAGGTAAGGCCATAGAATTAGACAAGTTATCAATCATTCTTCAACCTCGGTAGTCTAAATTAAACGTAGGGTGGGCGATCGCCGAAAAAAGTCTTTAAATCATAGCATAAGATGGCTGTCGGCGATCGCCCACATTACAATTTATACCGTTTATTTATGTCCACTTACTTATCAAGTATTTAAGTTTTTTTTAAGCAAGCCTTGATTTCGAGCAACAAAGTTTATGTCATTGATTTTCTGCGGGAATTTCTACATCTTCATAGAGGAGAGAAATAGGAAAGCGGAAGTCAATGCTAGTTAAGCAAACTTCTGGTTCAGTTCCTTCTGAGGTAGTTTCATCAATTTGGTAGTGGGTGAGTTCCCATTTATTTTGATCGTTGAGGCGGTAGCACTCAATGCTAATTTCTTGAGCGTTGATGAGAACATATTCTCTCAATGTATTGATGCGACGGTAATTGGTGAATTTCTTACCTCTATCAAATCCTTCTGTACTAGGGGAGAGAACTTCAACAATTAGACAAGGATATTGGATAAATTCGATAGCGCGTCTGTCTCTTTCATCGCAAGTTACCATAACATCTGGGTAGTGAAAAGGGCCATTTTCAGATATTCTAACTTTGGCATCTGCCATCAAAACTATACAGCCTTTCCCCCGCAAATGGTTTTTTAAAGCTGTTGCTAAGTTAACAGCAATAGAGTTGTGGGGAATATCCTCACCTTTTATAGCTAAGGCTTCACCGTTGACGTATTCATATTTAATCGGTTGTTGTTCTTCCCATTCTAGATATTCTTGGGGAGTCATGTAACGGAATTGTGGGTTAGCAATCATTTGAGGTGTCTGTTATTAGTTATTAAGGATGATTTTATCATGCTTGAAGATTTTGTGCTTTCCCAATCATACAGATTTAGACCAGATTTAGACCGGATTTAGACCGGATTTAGACCGGATTTAGACCGGATTTAGACCGGATTTAGACCCGGCGGTTGAAACCGCGTCTACACAAACAAAACCCGCCTTCGCGGGTTGAATTAATTGTATTTACCCGGCGGTTGAAACCGCGCCTACACAGACAAAACCCGCCTTCGCGGGTTGAAATTATCTTTGAGTCCGCGTAGGCGGACTTCGTTTGTGTAGCCGCGATTTCAATCGCCAGGGCCGATCAAATATGATGCAAGATATCAGTATAAATAAATTTGCGATCGGTTAGGCATTAGGTGGTAGACTGAGTTGAGAGGATTGAAAATGGGGGTAACTATGGACGCTGATGAACTGCTAGAAAGATTTGCAGATGGACAGCGGGATTTTGAGAAACAAAATCTCAGTGGGGTAGACCTTAAAGGTGCAGACCTGAGTGAAATAAACCTAACAAACACAGATTTGAGTGGAGCCGACTTGAGTGAGGTAAACCTAGCTCAGGCTAACCTTTGTGGGGTCAATTTCAGTAGGGCATCCCTAACAAATGCAGATTTAAGTAAGGCAAAGTGTGATTCAGCAAATCTAAGCTTGGCAGACTTCAGTAATACAGATTTAAATGGGGCAAACCTAAGTAATTCTAATTTCAGTAATGCCAACTTGGACAAAGCAAAGCTGAGCGGTACAAACCTCAAATCTGCCAACCTAAGTCGAGCCTCTTTCCTTGATGCAGACTTAAGTAGAGCAAACTTGAGTAATGCAAATCTGACTGGGGCTAATTTGGCTGGAGCAGATTTAACTGCGACCAACTTAACTGGCGTAAAACTCCAAGATGCAAAACTGCAACGAGCAAAACTCCGGGCAGTCAATTTGCATAAATTTGACTTGTCAGGTATTAATATGTCTGATGTCGATTTGAGTATAGCAGACTTGGGAGAAGCTAACCTCAAAAAAACTTGTCTGCGAGGGGCAAATTTAGAAAGAACCAATCTGCAAGGGGCAAATTTAATGAGGGCAAATTTAAGTGGAGCTAATTTGAAAAGAGCAGATTTGACTGACGCAAAAACTTATGGACTGAGCATCAAGGATGCCGATCTCACAGGTGCAATAATGCCCGATGGAGAAATTTATAACCCAGAAACCTCTAACCAAAAATCAGAAAATTCAATAACTATGACACGCAAAATTATCTGTACCGAAAACGCACCCAAACCAGTAGGCCCATACAATCAAGCGATCGCAGCCAGCGGTACAATGATCTTCGTAGCCGGTCAAATTGCGATCGACATCCGCATTAACCAAGTCGTCTACACCGAAGACATAAACAAACAAACAGAACAAGTCATGGCAAATATCGAAGCCATCCTCACAGAAGCCGGTGCTACTTGGTTAGATGTCGTCAAAACCACCATTTATCTCAAAGACATGAACGATTTTGCTGCTGTTAATGCCATCTATGGCAAATATTTTGATAGCACAACAGCACCCGCACGGGCCTGCGTCGAAGTTTCTCGCTTACCAAAAGATGTCTTAGTCGAGATAGATTGTATTGCCGTAATTTAATCAAATTCGACAATTAAAACTGCTTCATAGCCCGTTCAATACTTCGCTTATCATCCCGTTCCTTAATACTATCCCGCTTATCGTGTAGCTTCTTCCCTTTCCCCAAAGCAATATCAAGTTTCACCCAGCCGCTCTTGAAATACATCTTCAACGGTACCAAAGTCAAGCCCTGTTGCTCCACCTTACCTAGCAACTTGCGGATTTCCTGTTTGTGCATCAACAGTTTGCGGGTGCGGCGGGGATCGTGGTTAAAATAATCGCTGGCCTTTCCCCAAGGCGAAATGTGGGCATTAATCAACCAGACTTCGCCATTGCGAACTAAGGCATAGCCGTCACGCAAATTGACTTTGCCTTCCCGAATCGATTTGACTTCGGTGCCCTTCAGCTCAATTCCAACCTGGTAAGTCTCTAATATTTCATAGAGAAAGCGGGCTTGGCGGTTGTCGCTGATTATTTTGTAGCCTTCGCTCTTCTTTTCACTCTTTTCACTCATTAATCTAATTTAGCGTGTCGGCCTGTAGTCAGGGAAGTATTTCCTCAAAATTGTTGCCCTTTAGTTTTAAGCTGTTATCAGGACAGAATTGATTAAGACTAGCGCATGGCAACTATCTGGGAACTCGATTATTACAGCCGTCCGATTGTGGACGAGCAACAGAAAAAACTCTGGGAAGTCTTGATTTGCGAGAGTCCCCTAAATGTAGGCGACAAGTCAGAGTCATTGTTTCGCTACTCGCAGTTTTGTCCAAGTTCTACCGTGAACTCCTTATGGCTGGCGGCGGCTATCAAAGAAGCGATCGCATCCTCCCCTTCCCCTCCTGAAAAAATCCGCTTTTTTCGCCGCCAGATGACCAACATGATTGTCAAAGCTTGCGAAGAGTTGCACATTCCCGCCGCCCCCAGCCGCCGTACCTACGCCCTACAACAGTGGTTGCGAGAACGGATGGAGGATGTCTATCCCACTCACCCTGGCTTTCAATCTGGCTTAACTCCTTCTGTGCAATATAGTTCTGAGATCCCGCAAGCTCTACCAGAGGCTCTCCTTGGCGAGAAATGGAGTTTTGTGACTCTACCAGTTGAGGCTTTTGAGGAAATGTCCGAGTGGGAGATTGAGTTTGGGGAAGCTTTTGGGCTAGAGGCCTTTGGGCTCAAGCCTCAGACACCAATTCCGGGACTGATTATTTTCTCGTCAAGGGCCACAGCATTAGCCGCGTGGATGTCGGGTTTGGAATTAGCTTTTGTGACCTTTGATGGCGGCCCTCCTGCAAGGTTAGTGTTAGAAACAGGAGCTAGCGATCGCTGGATTTTAGCTAATCTCAGAGATTTAAGTATTGTCGCCGAAGTCAAAGGCTTTGAATCAGCCAAGGTTGCAGCCAATCAAGTACATTTTTTAGCTATCCAGTCGCATCCTGAATCTGAGTCTTTCGCTGGATTTTGGCTACTACAAGAATTTAA
Source organism: Kamptonema formosum PCC 6407 (assembly GCF_000332155.1). GTDB lineage: Bacteria > Cyanobacteriota > Cyanobacteriia > Cyanobacteriales > Microcoleaceae > Kamptonema > Kamptonema formosum. The sequence goes on from NZ_KB235904.1 coordinate 1,026,023, forward strand.
TCTTTAGGAAAGGAAGTAAGTAATAGATTGCATAGATGTTAACAGTTAATAGTTAACTGTTAACCGTTAACCGTTAACCGTTAACAAGTAACAAGTAACAAATAACAACTAACAACTAACAACTAACCAATAGCAATTAGCAATGAGCAACGACCAATCAGCAGAACAACTGCTAGAGTTAGCAGCTAAAGCTGGGGCACAAGCCGCCGAGGTATTTCAGTCGCGATCGCATTCGCGACCAGTGTTTTTTGAAGCAAATCGGCTCAAACAACTCGAAAGTATCGAATCAGAAGGAACTGGGTTGCGGCTATGGCGAGATGGTCGTCCGGGTTTAGCAGTAGCCTATGGATCGGTAGAACCCCAAGCTTTGATCGATCGCGCGATCGCCCTTTCTGAGCTCGGTGTCCCGGAGACAATAGAACTAACAACAGGTTCGCAGACTTCCTACCCAGATTTAGGACAATCGGTAGCAGTAGAACAGTTAGTAAATTGGGGAAAAGATGCGATCGCCACCATCCGAGAATCCTACCCAGAAATCCTCTGTAATGCTGAATTTGACTGCGAAGTGGAAAGCATTCGCTTACTCAATTCCTTCGGATTAGATAGCAGCTATACAGACACAACTTTAAGCGGCTATCTAGGTGCGGAATGGGTACGAGGAGATGATTTCTTGAACGTCTCCGATGGCGAAACCCAGCGAGAAAACCTCGATCCCGCAGATTTAACCAAGCGGATATTACAGCGTTTAAACTGGGCAAAAGAAAATGTCCCCCCTCCCACAGGAAGAGTACCTGTTTTATTTACAGCCAAAGCAGCGGATCTCCTGTGGGGAACCGTTTCTGCGGCCCTCAACGGCAAACTCGTGCTCGAAGGGGCCTCACCTTGGAGCGATCGCCTCGGCGAACCCGTAACCTCCCCCCTCCTCACCCTTTCCCAAGCACCCGATTCCGGGCCCTATAGCTGTCCCTTTGACGACGAAGGAACACCTACCCGCCCGATTGTTTTCATTCAAAAAGGAGTTTTGCAGCTCTTTTATGCCGATCGCACTACGGGTAAAATCTTAGGTAGCGGTACAACCGGTAACGGCTTCCGCCCTGGTTTAGGGAGTTATCCAACTCCGGGCTTATTTAATGAGTTAATTCAACCAGGAAAACGGAGTTTAATTGATTTAATTGCCCAACTAGATGACGGGCTAATTGTCGATCAAATGCTCGGTGGAAGTGCTGGCATTTCTGGCGAGTTTTCTATTAATGTCGAACTTGGCTACAGAGTAAAAAATGGTCAAATAATTGGCAGAGTCAAAGATACAATGGTTGCGGGAAATGTTTACACAGCCCTTAAGCAACTTATAGAATTAGGAAGCGATGCGGAGTGGAACGGTTCTTGTTACACCCCTTCTGTAATTGTAGAGGGATTGTCAGTTACGGGTCGGAATTAGAAGAGGGGCTAGGGGCTAGGGGCTAGGGGCTAGGGAAGAGGGAAGAGGGAAGAGGGGGAGATGGGGGGAGATGGGGGAGATGGGTAATTAGCAATTAGCAATTAGCAATTAGCAATTAGCAATTAGCAATTAGCCATTACCAATTACCAATTACCAATTACCAATTACCAATTACCAATTACCAATTACCAATTATCAGTGTATCTACATAAATAGCAAATGTATCAAATGGGAGTAATTGATAAAACAGTGACTCTGTTTCGTCCAGTCGGTCAAAAAGAGATGGAATTAATTCGGAAAAGTGGTTACACTTCCTTTCCGCCGCGTCTACCTTTCCAGCCTATTTTTTATCCCGTACTTTCTGAAGAATATGCCGTGCAAATTGCACGAGATTGGAATACAAAAGATGCAGCATCGGGATATATTGGTTATGTCACCACCTTTCGAGTTCGTGCAAACTTTTTAAGTCTATATCCGGTACAAACTGTCGGCAGTTCCAAGCATCAAGAATATTGGATTCCAGCAGAAAAATTAGCAGAATTCAATCAAAATATTATCGGGTTAATTGAAGTTATTGGCAAATTCAGAGCATCATAGGAGGTAAAAATGCTAGATTTTAGTCAATTTGAAGTCTTAAGTTTTGATTGCTACGGAACCCTCATTGATTGGGAAGGAGGAATACTGCCAGTATTGAAAAACCTACTGGAAACCCACAATATTAATCAGAGTGACAAGCAGATTCTGGAACTATTTGCAGAATTTGAGTCAGAATTAGAAAAGGACACAAATGGATATCTGAAATATCGGGAAGTTTTGCGACAAGTCGTGAAAAAAATTAGCGAACGGTTTAATTTTGATGTCACAGAATCAGAATTAAACAGCCTTCCTGATTCCCTCAAAAATTGGCAACCTTTCCCCGATACCGTCGAAGCACTAAAAGCGCTAAAAAAGAGATTTCGTCTGGCGATTATCTCCAATACAGACGATGAATTATTTGCCGATACCGCCAAACATCTCCAAGTAGAATTCGACTGGATTATTACAGCAGAACAAGTCAAATCCTATAAACCATCGCCGCGCAATTTTGAATTTGCAATTCAAAAAATGGGCATATCTCCCGATAAACTGCTGCACGTTGCTGAGAGCATTTACCATGATGTTATACCCGTAAAAGCAATGGGTTTATCAACAGTCTGGGTAAATCGGCGTGTTGGTAAAGAAGGATTTGGTGCAACTAAGGCTGCTAGTGGTAAAGCTGATTTAGAAGTGCCAGATTTGAGAACTTTAGTTTCGTTAATTTGAAGGTTTTTAACTCGACATATTAGCCTTCTTTGTAGTTATTATCCCTCGATCGTTCGGCGATTGAAATCGCTACTACACAAACAAAGTCCGCCTACGCGGACTGAAGAATAAAGAGGGTATTTAAGCCGGATTTGGTATTATTTATTTCTTTCTCCCCCTTCCCTTGTAGGGAAGGGGGCTGGGGGGTTAGGTCTTTTTCAAAAATCGATAGATTTAAGCGATCGCGCCATCCTATAGCAACCGCCAGGGCGGTTAGGGGCTAGGGACTAGGGGCTAGGGACTAGGGGAAGAAGGGGAAGGAGGGGAAGAAGGTAATAGAATCAGCGAGTTTGGTGGAACTCAGAACGTCTTAATCGCCTTGGCGACTGCTATAATTACTCCCCTGTCTGCAACTCCGGCTGTGGCTTCCTCGCCACAGTGTAATAACTAGCAATAATTGCCACCATCAGCCACCAAAGCATATTAACTTCCGGTCGATACCAGACAGTATCGACAAAACCGTGAGCCATCATACCAGCTAAAGTTGCGATCGCAGCCATCAACCAAAATCCCTCAATCGATTTTAAATGGGAGATAGGGAGATGTCGATCGACAACTTCATCCCGTGAAATAGGCTCAATTATTTCTCCACCCCGCAGACTTTTGATTTGCACAAACCCCTGATTAAATGTCACCGCTAGCAGCCATAGAAAAGTCATTAAACCAATGAAACCACTTTCTACAGTAATTTCCAGCAGCACAGAATAGGCACTCAAAGCACTATAACGCGGCCGCATATAAAGGGGATAAATTTTGTTAAAAGCCACATTACCAGGGCCAATCCCCAATATCGGGCGATCGCGAATCATTTGAATCACAGCAGTCCAAACATTAATACGGAAATTATTGCTACTATCCCCGCGTCCCACAAAAATACTGGTAACGCGATTGCGTAGAGGTTCTACTAACAGCAACCCCAAAATCAAGACAAAAGCGAAACCGCCCAACCCCGCAGGTAGCGCCCAAGTGCGCCAGAAGCGCGGCATTCGAGGACTAAACCAATACCAGATCAAAATCGAAAACACCACCATCAGAACCACGCAGCCAATCCAAGCCCCCCGGCTATCAGTGAAGCGCAAACAAGCACCATTAACTAACAGCATCGTCACTGCCAGAGCTTTTGGCCCCCACCCTTTCCAGACGAAAATTGCCGCAAAACTTAAAGCAATTGCAGGTAATAAATATGCACCCAAAAGGTTAGGATTGCCCAAATAACTATAGGCCCGCGTTAAATTTGCCTGAGTCGAGGTGGGGTCATTCCAAGTTGCCAATGGAGGAACCTTATCTATCCACTGTCGTATCCCGTAAAAACTAACAATGAGGGCAATATGCAAATAAAGCGCAATTAACCATCCTCGTAGTTTAGGCGATCGCAACACCCTAGCCATCAACGCAAAAAACACCAAATAAAGCGTCAGCTTACCCCAACCTACAAACGCCGCCGCCTTCACCGGTGACATTGCCGTTGCTACCGTTACCACACTCCAGTACAACAAAACCAGCAAATGAATAGGCGTAAAAACAATCACCTGCCGATCGGAAAGTGTCATTAATACCCAAAAAGCACCACCAGCAACTAATAGTAAACCTATTAACGCATTGCCCACAAAAGGAGCCAAAGCAAAAACCAGGGAAAGTAAAACAAAACCGAGGGGTTCTGCCCACTGCATCAACCAGCTACTCTGCCGCCAACTCCCCAAAGATCCACAAGTCAAACTGTATAAATAACTTGCACTCCGCCACTGGTAAAGTGGCAAATTAAAAAGCGTCAACTGCTGCCAAACTGAGTTCATTTTTAATTTGTTAGTTTTTTCTAATTGGTAATTGGTAATTGGTAATTGGTGGTAATTGGTAATTGGTATTTTTTTACCTGATTCAGTGTCCGAAAACTAACAGTTAACAGTTAACAGTTAACCTTCCAACAATTCCATTGCATTTAAACAGGGTAGTGCCAACATATATCGATATCCAGAATCTGGCGAACCTTGAATTGATAGTTGACCCCCTTGGATCTCCACCAATTGACAACAGAGCAATAACCCTAGACGTTCCCGTGCCCCGTAGCCAGCTAGCTGCGGTGTCCTATCTGCCTCGTCAGCCGCAACTAGGGCTGCCAATTCAGAAAACGAGAGTGCCAGACGACTCAATCCCTGCGTAGGTAGCGATCGCGCTTGTTCATCCATCAGAGGCTCATTATTACCAGACTTCCCTTCTGAATAGTTGGCTCTTGCACCGTTTAATAAGTAGTCGGAGTAGAGTTTAGCATGGGGAAGGCTATCTCCTAACCAAGGGTGAAAAACCCAAACTGCAATATTAATTCCCTCTTCTTTGCGAGACAGGTGAATCCGAATCATGCTACCTGCCCCAGTAGACTGAATCACACTAAATACTAAGTGGTGTAGCATTTGTTGGACTTTATCTTTATCCAGCAACCAGAGCCGAGGGCCGGGGCTGATGGAGAGAGAAATTTCTTGCTCTTGCCGAGAAACCACCTGCGATAGAGAGCCTACAACCTGTTGGCATAAAGTTTCAATATCGACAGCCGAACGTTTGAGCTGTGAAGGACTGTCGTCCAGTTCTGCGAGCCCAACAATTTCTTCCACGAGCGATCGCAACTGCTTGCTACTGTTTTGAATGATATCGAGGTATTCCTTTTGTTTGCTTGTCAGCGGGCCATAAATTTCTTGGTTGAGAACACTCGCCATGCCGACAACTGAAGTGAGCGGAGTTAGCAATTCCTGCGCCAAGTAAGTCAGCAATTTTACTTTAATAGAGTTATTAGACAGATCTGCGGGTTGGTTAATCATTAGTCATTATTCAATGTTCGCTACTCATTTGCTGAGCTTCTAGAGGTATCGCAAAAGACTGTTAAGATTGAATCATTCCTTCTAGAGCTACTTGCAAATCTTGAGTTAGCTCTGCTACTGCTAATCTGCGACTTGCTTGATAGCTATCCCAACGGTCTGAAACTGATATCGGTTGCCCTACTGTCATTTTCACCCGCTGTTTCCCTAACTGAGGTCTACTAAAAGGACTTCCACCTTTGATTCTAGTTACTACATCCCATAGTAGTAAAGTGGTTTCTGCAAAACGCTCTGCCGTCGGGTTTTCTTGTACGTATTTCCCTGTCACGGCGACAAAGCTTTCTACCAGTCTCATGTGCCACATCCGCAAGTTTGCTTCTTCGGCGATGCGGTCTGCCAATCCTCTTTCTAAGCGTGACAAAGCGGCAACGTCTTTAATATCTTCTCGGTAAATATAATCCCAGCCTGCTTGCTCTAAACGGCGACACCGATCTATTAAACTCCCCTTCGGCTTGATGTTAAAATATTGTTCTGCTACTTGCAGGGAAATATTTAGAAGGTTAAAAAGTCGCTGCATTAAAACTTCGTTAGCTGAGTCAGCCATTGCTTCAGGAATTGGAAAAGATGTCAGGTCGGGCGTATTTTTTGGTAAGGTTTGATGGTAAAATCTAGTATAAAATTCTTCCATCATCACCAGTAAATGACCGCCCAATCGGATTAAGCGTGGGTAAAGAGAATTTTGATTTGAATCATTTAATTCTCCCACATTTACTCGCTCTATAGTCGGTAAACCGCAATCAATTTCTAATTGAGTTAAAAGTTTTTGTAAGGGTTCCCAAGGAGCCTCTGCGTAACGATACTGAATACCTACGGGTACGATGAAAACTTGTTCCGTTCGTCCAGCTTTGTACAGATCTTCTACGCACCAGAATCCCATTTGGGCAATGCCCGGTTCTAGGGGGCTGACTATTTCATTGTGCCCGTTAGTTGCTCCTTCTGGGGCGGCGGCAATCGGGAAGCGGCTGTTAGCAAATAATTCGCGGGCGGAACGCAACCCCACTCTGTCTATTTTGCCGCGAATTATGGGCGTACCGCCTAATCTGGAATAGAGCCAGCCTACGGTGTCACCAGCCCACAAAGGAATGCCGCGATCGTAGATAAAGTGAGAATGTAGGGGATATTTGAGCGTTATTCCCTCTTTTCTAGCTACTTGGGGTAGTATTTTCCAAAACAGTTGTGCCAAACAGAAAGGATCGTCTGTATTCGGATGACGAAATGCGACTAAAAAACGGACTTTACTATCTTGAAATTGCTCGAACAGATGGGCGAGAGTTTTGACATTCTCGGCTTCTATTTGGCTAATGGGTGTCCGCACTTTCAGCCACCAAGGAAGAAGTTGTTGGCATCCCCAGAGCACTAGGGGGTTAAAGTCAGGAGGTATAAATTCTAGAGGCCGCTGAACGTGCGTAGAGTTGGGCATTTTTAAGACTAGGGGCTAGGGGCTAGGGGCTAGGGGCTAGGGTTAAGAAGGGGTAAGGATTTGGGGGCTAGGGGCTAGGGGCTAGGGGCTAGGGTTAAGAAGGGGTGAGAATTTGGGGGCTAGTCTTTATTAATTAGAAATTAGACTTTTTAACAGGAAAAGAAGAAATAAGTAAATCTACCTAATTAAACATAAGATACCGATGGCTAAAAAGTTAGCTTTATAAGCATTCTTCCTTCTTCCTTCTACTTAATATACCTTTCACCTTTTCTCTAACCAGAAAGTCCCTCTTCTCTTCTTTCCTCCTTCCCTAGCCCCTAGCCCCTAGCCCCTAGCCCCTAGTGTTCAGATAGAAGCAACCGGATTAGAAATCATTTCTTGAAACTGAATGGCATCCGATCGCGGATCGCAGTGGGTAACTTTCACTTCTAAGCGATCGCCTATTTCCACAGGCCGACTAAACCGCATTGCCAACTCTAAGCCTAACTCTTCTAACAACACTAAGCCCACATTGGTATCTTCCCGCAGCCAGCGTAACATCATTGCTTGCCACACTTCCCCAGCATGGCGACGCAAATATTCCAACCCCCAATAACGGTTAGTTTGGCGTTCTACATTTGATGCTTCTTTCACTGCCGGACTGAGGCTCATAATCATTTCTAGCATCTGTTCTGCCGAAAATGGCGGGGTTTCCCCTCGCAGGTGGGCTTTAATCTGGAAATGAGCCAGCAAGTCCATATAACGCCGAATGGGTGATGTGACCTGAGTATAAGCTTCTAATCCTAAACCTGCGTGTCGTGCGGGCATCAAACTCATCTCGCTACGGGGCATACAGCGGCGTACTGCACAGGCGCGGGCTGGGCCAGCGGGCAATTGCAGCAATTCTTCCTCTGGGGGGAGTTCGGGTTGGGGCTGATGGCGATAGGGTAGCACTAGGCTATGAGTTTGACCGTATTGTGCGGCGACTTCTCCAGTTAAAATCATCATTTCTGCTACGAGTTCCCGCGCGGGGGAGTCATCCAAGACGTGGACGCTAACATCATCACCGCAGACTTTGATGACGGATTCTGGCATATAGATGCTGATCGCGCCTTGGGTTTGTCTCCAACCATGTCGCACTTTGGCCCAAGCTGCGATCGCGCTAATTTCTGGTTCGGCTGCGATCGCCAGATGTAACATCTCGTCTACATCTTCGTAAGTCAGGCGATAAGTGGGCTTAATTAACGTGATGTGAATGCTGTAATCCTGTATTGCCCCCGTTTCGTCCAAAATCACTCGGAAACTCAGGGAGGGGCAAACTTGCCCTTGTACGAGGCTCATGGGCCCTGTTGCCAGCTCTGGCGGGAACATTGGCACCATGCCCGTAGGCAAATAAACTGTAGTAGTGCGCTTTCTAGCTTCTAAATCGAGCTCGTCACCAGGAGAGAGCAAGCTAGTCGGATCGGCAATGTGTATCCAAAGCTGCTGCTGACCGTTTTCCAAAAATTCTAAGCTCAGACCGTCATCGATCTCTGTCGTGCTTTCGTCGTCAATGGTGTAAACCTTGAGGTGAGTCAAATCGAGGCGATCTGATTCCGAGTCAGGCGGGGGGTTTTCGAGGCGAGAACAAGCCAATTCCAGTACCTTTGCAGAAAAGTGGGTCGGGATCTGGCTGCGCCGCAAAAATAAGTTTTCGTGGAGACTCCAAAGACCGAGATCGACGAGCAGTTGAAAGGCGGCTTCGGGAGTTTCCGAGCGTCCCAAGCTGGCTAATGTTTCTAAGGCGGGGGTGCGGTGTGTTGCTTCCTCTCCGAGTAGAGCAAAGCGTTCTAAGGCATCGAGGCGGGTGCGATCGCTCTGCTGCCACTCTACTTCATCCCCTGCGAGTCTGGCCTTGACCCGTTCCCAAAATCCATGTAATTCTAGTTGTCGCTGCCTTTCAACTTCTTGCTGATGTTTAATTTCAGCGACCATCGCCATTGAACGCGGTTCGTAGCGATCGCCTTTTTGTTTGAAGTAAAGTTTATCTACTGACAGTAAATAATATGCCGCGTAGCACTGAGGTGGAGTTGCTTCTGAAAACAGTAGCATTGCCAAACCTGGTGGATCTACAGTTTCCCCATCCTCAACCAACAGTTCCCAAGCGACTTCTAAACTCGTTGGGTCTGAATAATTCTCCACTTCCTTGAGGAATGTGGGAATTTGGGTAGGTTTGTAAGTTTCCCCAACTACCTCATAGCTAATTTGCTTAGGCGGTATGCTGTGGGATTGACTATTTTCGTCTACCACCACCCAGTTTTTTTTACCATCAGGACGATCTGCTACGGCAAGTCGGCGCTCACCGTGCAGTCGAAATTCAATTAAGGTTCCCTTCTCCACAAGCTGTTGCCAACGAAGCGTGCTATTTTGCGGACTATCTGCAAGTTAAAGTGCGCTTTGGCAAGTTTAATTAACTACCGCTATGCCGATGGCTTTCGCAGGAGGCTTGCGCTTTACGCCAATCGCCCTTGACTGGATCGAGTCTAGCAGATTTGTCGATCCACGCCTATAGCTTTTTCTGGAGTTTTTCTAGCCTTCTTGATTGACGAAGGGCATCAAAGCTAGAATTCTGGCTCTTTTGATGCCTGTGGTCAAGTCTCGCTGCTGTTTGGCAGTCAATCCTGTGATCCGGCGGGGTAAAATTTTCCCGCGTTCAGTTACAAATTTGCGGAGTAAATCGACATCTTTATAGTCGATGGGATCTCCTGGCTTAATTGGCGAAACACGGCGGCGAAAATATGTCATGGTAATTGATAGTTGATAGTTAGTAATTGGGAAATGCTAATTGCTAATGGCTAATTGCTAATGGCTAATTGCTAATGGCTAATTGCTAATTGTTCCACTAGCTATTAGCTATTAGCTGTTAACAGTTAACAGTTAACCGTTAACCAATTACTTAATTTCCTTATGGACTGTGTGCTTGTTACAATGGGTGCAGAACTTTTTGAGTTCTAGTCTCGCCGTAGTGTTACGACGGTTCTTAGTGCTAGTGTACCTGGACACGCCATTTGAGCGCTTGTTTGAGTTGGTTCGGCACTCGGTACATTCTAATGTAATGATGATTCGGACACCTTTAGCCATAATTCTAAAAAGATTTGGACTAATTGACACTTCCCCAGTCTAACGACATGGGAATTTTACAGGACAACCTTTTTGGGATAAATCCACAAAAAACTTGATTCTTAAAGCCTGAGTCTCACAGCGACTACCCACTCGCTCAGAGGTACTGAGTTTATAAGCCTACTATTCAGACACAATTTCTTATCATCTCACATTGCGCTGTATTTGGTCAAGCATTTTTCTAAGTTTAATGTCAAGGGAGTAGCCCCGGCGGGTTCCTACGATGATGGTTTGGGCGAAGCGATCGTGAAAGGCTTGCTGGTATCTCTCGGTGTCGGCTAAGGCTACGGTACAGTCTAGGGCCAGGGGTAGCATCAGTAATAGGACGGCGGCGTTGCGGCTGGTTAGACCGGTAAATGCGATCGCACTTAGGGCGGCCCCAATGCCAAGTATACCCTCGCGCTTGACTAATTCTTGGATAGTGGGAGTTCTGTTAAAGCGGGTATCGATTACCCTCATGTCTAAGGCCCAATGGCCAAGGCTTTGACCTTGGTTTCTGACGGCGAGGAAGACTCGCATCAGCAGCCAAAGGATGATGAAGAATAGGAGTTGGACGAACCAATTAGTACCGAGAATTAGGCTAATTAAGGATGCGATCGCCCAGTCGATGGCGAAGGCGAAGGCCCGGCGATTAATTGGGACTTTTGGGGGAAGGGGCACTAAGTCTGAGCTCATAGCGGGGGAATGCGGCTGATTACTTTATCTATTTTGGCATTTGATTCTTTGGTTGAGGTGAAGGAGAGTTACCAAGCGGCGCTGGAGGCATTTAATCGCTCCTTGGCGATCGCGCCTAATAATGAGTCTATTCGCAATCAGCGCGATCGCCTGCAACAATTTCTGGATAATTTATAATCATCCAAAAAACAAGAAGGAAGCAAAATGATTTCACAAACTTTACTAGAGCTTGAACGTTCAATTCTTTCTCTGTCCATCGAAGAACAACTTTGGCTACTGGAACGCATCGCTCATCAAGTGCGAAAAAGAACTTACACAGCTCATAAATTGGGTGATGCTAAATACATGGAGGAACAAATAGCAGCGATGGCATTAGATCCCGATATTCAATTTGAAATAGCTGCTATCAATCAAGAGTTTATTGTTGCAGAAATGGATGGTTTATAAAAATTGGGAATATTTAATTGATGTTAGCGATCGCGCCTAGCCAAGTGTATATTCAGAATCTACGCGATCGCCCCAATGAAAAATCACCATTTCCTTTTCAAGCCGCAAACGGATGTTCACCAACGCCTAACTCTTTTTTAGACTTTTCCAACTTTTCCCAAAGTAATTCAATCTCAGAAATTGCCTGAGCTAGAGGAATCTTCCCATTAGTAGCCAAAGCACTGATGTAACTCACTCGATGAGCAAACTCTTGCAAATTCGCATCAAAAACTAAATTCTCTGGCTTGACATCGCCGTAGTAACGACACTTAGGATATAGAAAGCTTGAATTATTAAGCATTTTTATAATCTCCTTTAAAATTCATTTTTTACCCTTGTTTCTAATATAAGGTAGAATTTATCGAGTGTGAGTGATGAGAAGGCTATATAAATATGAGCTGAAGCATCAACATAAGTGATAACTGTCATTGATAAATGTGACAATAATCACAATTGATCGGGATTCACCACAGAGGAAACAAATAGTTATACTTACTGAAGTTAAAAGTATTTCAACTCTTCACTTAAGACTGTCACAGATGCCTGTAAATGCGCGATCGCCCCATCCCAAACGCCCACTGTCTCAACTTTTGATCCTACTAGCCCTAGCAGCATTTACTGCTGTTGCCGCTATCCATTTCTACCCAGATTTAACTACCGTGTTCCAAACCCCTCAATCGATCGCCACACCACCGCCAGAAATAGAGAATATCCTCAAAGGTAAGCGCAAAATTGTCACGGTTGGCGACAGCATCACGGAAGCGGGGAAGTATACAGGGGGATACGTCTGGCTGTTGCAAAACTATTTAAACGCTCTCTACCCTAGTCAAAAAATTGAGATTATTAACGCCGGAATCTCAGGTAACAAGTCTACGGATATGCAGGCACGTTTCCAAAAAGATGCGATCGCTAAAAATCCCGATTTAATTACTATCAATGTCGGCGTTAACGATGTTTGGCTGGCATTTTTTGACTTCCGCACCAACCAAGTCCACCCTGAAGGCAATCTCCCAGCAGGTGTACCATTAGCAGTGTACCGCCAAAAACTCACCGAAATGGTGCGATCGGCTCAAGCCGCAGGCATTCGAGTTGCCTTGCTGTCTCCTACCCCAATTAGAGAAGTGCTGCACGGCCCTGAAAATCGCCGCTTACCAGAGTATATGGCTGTGATGCGTCAGATCGCGATCGAGAATAACTGTCTGTATATTGACCTCAACTCGCCATTTCGGGAAGTGCTAATCGCCTTTCAGAAACACGCAGGGCGATCGCTTAACCTATTAACAAGGGACGGCGTACACCCCAACCTCGCCGGCAACCGCATTATTGCCTACACGATTCTGCGGGGATTAGGCATTTCAGAGAAAGATATTCAAAGCGTACAAGTAAAATATTAAAAGGGAAGAGATAAGGGAAAATAGAAGATGCAGAAATGGGGAAAATAGCAAAATTTCCCTCTTCTTTCTTCCTTCTTCCTTCTTCCCTCTTCCTTCTTCCTTCCCCATCTCTGCTGTATGCAAACGCAAGAGTTTCTAGAGCGGTATCAACAGGGAGAGCGCAACTTTGCTCACATTGACCTTAGCGGTGCGAGTTTAAGCGGGGCCAACCTGCGGGAAATTGACCTCACAGGCGCTAACCTCACAGGTGCAAATCTCAGTTGGGCATTTTTGAGCCACGCTAAATTAGTAGGCGCTTGCTTACGGCGGGCAGATCTCCGCAGTGCGATGCTCACCAGTGCTAATCTTAATCAGTCAATATTGAGCGGCGCAAATCTTACTAAAGTAGATTTACGACTTGCTTATTTACAAGAAGCAGACTTGAATTGGGCAATATTTCAAGAAGCGGATCTTAGCGGCGCTGACCTTCAAAGAGCTAAATCCGATCAAATTAATCTCGAAAAGGCAAAACTCGATGGGGCGCGATTAATGGGTGCGGAATTAATGGAGGCAAATCTTAACCGTGCCAGTCTTGCAGGAGCTAATTTAACTGGTGCTAATTTGCGAGAAGCACACTTAGCAGAGGCTAATTTGCGAGAGGCTATTTTAAAGGGTGCTAATTTGATTGAAGCTGACCTCAATGGTGCGATCTTACGGTCAGCAAATTTGACTGAGGCTGATATGCACCGAGTAGTTTTAACCGGGGCAGATTTAACAGAGGCGGTGCTTAATGGTGCTGATTTAAGTCGCGCTAATTTGACTGGTGCTTATTTATTAAAAGCAAGTTTTAAGAAAGCACATTTACTCCGTTCTAACCTCCAAGAAGTTTATTTACTGTGGGCAGATTTGACAGAGGCGAATTTGCGCGGTGCGGATTTACGCAAGGCAGATTTGAGCGGTGCTTATCTCAGCGATGCAATATTAAGCGAAGCAGATTTAAGAGATGCTCTGTTGATTGAGGCCCATCTAATTCGCACGAATTTGGAAGGGGCGCAGCTAACGGGATGCTGTATTCATAATTGGCATACTGAGGAGGTTAATTTCTCGAAGGTTGAGTGTAGATATGTTTTTAATCAGTTTAATTATACTACTAAAAGTCCTAGTAATCGTTATCCTGTAGGTCGAGATTTTGAGCCGGGAGAATTTGGCAATCAGGATCGAGAAAATAGTTCTATAATCGAAGTATTTTTTCCTGAGTTTCCTAATTGGGAAGCTTTGGTATTTACGGTGGCTCAGGTGGAATTGGAAAGTCGGGAACTTAAACTGAATATCCAATTTTTTGAATCGGCTGACGATCGGCATTTACTGCGGTTAAGCGCGAATAATTTGGTGAATGCAAAAATTTTAGCTGAGCATATTTTACAGCTTTATCCTGAGATGTTACAGCGAGTTTTAAGTCGGCGGATAGAGATTTTAGAATTACTCGATCTGGCTGTTGTAGTTAAGGATAAATCCAGGCCAATCGAAGAAACGACGATGCCAGTTTCACCGTCACCTCAGCAACAGGAACTCACGGATAAACGGCGAGAGATATATAAAGAGATATCGCGTCAAATTAAGTTTATTGTGATGACTCAAACTCCTGATAAATTTGTGGAAAGTGTGGAGCGGTTGTTGGATTATTTGAAGCTACAGGGGGTTTCAACTGAGGACATTCAAAAGAAGGTTGTAGGTCAAGTTATTTTGCAGCGGGCTAAGCAAGATCGGGGGTTTTTAGAGCAATTAATAAGATGGGAAAAAACTGCTTCCGAGCACGCTCGGTTTTCGATGGTGGGTGAGGCGGTGAGGTTAGCGATCGCACTTGTTTGGGAGCAGGAATAAGTAATTAAAAATTAAAAATTAAAAAGGAAATTGTAAACAAAGCCCGATTCCCTAATCATAGCTACGCTTTACCCACCACATCCAAGTCCCTTTTCGCAGCAAGTATAGTATAATTGGTAAATATGATAAGGGCAAAATTTGTACAGAAATTATGACTATCGATTTACAGATTTTTCAAACTGTAATCAAGATGCCAGAATCTCTCAAACAAGAGATATTGCATTATGCAAAATATTTACTTGAGAAACACGCAAAAACTGAATCATCTCAAGAACAATTTGAACAACCTCATGGTTATGGTAGTTGGGCCGGTCAAATCGTTATGTCTGATGATTTCGATGAACCCCTGGAAGATTTAAAGGAATATATGTAACATGGAATCCCTTTTAGATACTCATGTCTTTCTGTGGTATTTGCTTGGCGATCCGAATCTAAGTAGTAAAGCAAAAGAAGCGATCGATACTAAAACAGATTTGTATTTTAGTATTGCCAGCCTTTGGGAAATATCCATTAAAATCAATGTTGGTAAGCTTCAACTAAATCGGTCATTTGAATACCTGCCAAAGGAATTGCAATACATTAACGCTCAAATTCTACCAATTACATCTAAAGATACTGAGATTTACGCACTTCTTCCTCTCCATCACCGAGATCCTTTCGATCGCATTCTGATAGCACAGGCGATGAATCATTCGCTGGTTTTGATTAGTCGCGATGAGGCTTTTGATGCTTATCCAATTCAGCGGGTTTGGTGATAAGAAGGCAAAATTAAATACTAGCGATCGCTCCACCCTCATAAAGCTAGAATCACACTCAATATTTCCGCTTACTTAACATTGCTAAATAAAACCGTGTTCTGCTAAAAAATCTGGCGTAATTTCTCCCATACTGCTAACAGCAGTTTCTTCCCATCCAGAACTAGAATCAGAAGATAACATAGAGTTACTACGAATGAATTTCGCTACATATTTACCCAAAATATCTGCTTCAATATTTACCCAACTCCCCGGTTTCAAATCCCGCAGATTAGTTTCACTATAACTATGGGGAATTACAGCCACTTCAAACCAGTTGCCGACTGCATCGCAATCTGCCACAGTTAAGCTGATGCCGTTGACGGCGATACTGCCTTTGGGAACGATGTAGGGTGCAATTTGACGCTGCCAAACTGAGGCTGCTGCTGGCGGCGCTGTAAACCGCATTTCCCAAGCATTTGCAGTGGCCGCTGACTCGACTAAACTGCCGATCCCGTCTACATGGCCTGTAACGAAATGACCGCCGAGTTTGCTGCCGGCGCGGAGAGAGGTTTCAATATTAACGCAGGCGTTGGGTTTGAGGCCGAGAGTGCTGCGGCTGAGGGTTTCTGGGGAGGCGATCGCGACAAAGCCTTGAGACAAAATTTCCACCGCCGTCAGACATACGCCATCGATCGCCACGCTATCCCCAATGGCCAAATCCCGCAAAATCGCGTCTGTATTGCCCGACACACAGGACACTTGCAAGCGATCGCCAGACATAGCCTCAAGCGTTCCCAATCCCTGAATTAATCCTGTAAACACCACAACCCCCCGCTATTCGATCTTTAAGCACAATCCGTTGTCGATTCAGGCAAAGATCGAGGCATACTGGAATTTAGGTCATGTCGGTGCCCCGATTCTCCACCGCCTTACAGTATCCCATGAGGCCGATCCGATGATTGAAATGAAAGTCGCAGGAATTGCCTTGGATGCAGCCACGCGCAGTCCTATTGTCCTGTTGAGAGACGCTACGGAGCGGCGGGCCTTGCCTATTTATATCGGTCAGGAGCAGGCAAAGGCAATAATTAGCGCTCTGGAAAGCCAAAAGCCTCCTCGGCCGCTTACTCACGATCTCCTGGTCAACTTCCTAGAGGCGTGGAATCTGACTCTGGAGCGAGTAGTAATTCACTCCCTGCAAGATAACACCTTCTATGCCGTCCTGATCGTCCGCTCTGGAGAAGTCAAAAAAGAGATTGATGCTCGCCCTAGCGATGCGATCGCCCTCGCACTTCGCACCAATAGCCCCATTTGGGTAATGGAAGAAGTGATCGCCGATGCCTCTATCCCCGTGGATCGAGACGCTGACGAAGCCGAACGCAGAGCTTTCCGAGAATTTATCTCCAACCTCCGCCCGGAGGATTTAATTCAAAGAGGAGGATCGATCGGCGGAGAATTTTCCTAACAGGCAACAGGCTTGAGGCAAGCGGCCAAAAGCAAGACAGTTATTAGTTATCAGTTATGAGTTACAGCAGTAAATCATTGTCCTGAAGCCAAGAAAAGCCTTTTGTGCCTCTGCCTCTATCCTGTAATCCTAAAAGTCTGATTTATGCGTTATCGAAGGTTTGGGAAAACAAATCTGCACTTATCTGTTTTTTCTCTAGGCACAATGCGCTATCTGGCTTCTGAGGAAATTGCTATAGCCACTGTCGAGCGTGCAGTCTCTATGGGAATTAATCACCTAGAAACAGCTCAGGGTTATGGAAAAAGTGAGGAATATCTCGGTGCGGCTATTCGTGCGGGATTACCAAGACAACGCGATCGCCTTCACATTACCACGAAAATTTCCCCCACTTCCAATACCGATACAATGGAGCGCTCTATCGATGAATCTCTAAAACGATTAAATCTAGATTATCTCGACTGTTTAGCAATTCACGGCATCAATACTTGGGAACATTTAGACTGGGTACATACTTTTCTACCAACTCTTAAAGCTGCTGTCACTGATGGCCGAGTGCGGCACATCGGGTTTTCTACTCATGGCCCTTTAGAGTTAATTCTAGCTGCCATCAATACAGATTATTTTGAATTCGTTAATCTACATTATTACTATTTTTTTCAGCGGAATGGGCCCGCGATCGAGTTAGCCTCGGAAAAAGATATGGGCGTGTTCATTATTTCTCCTGCTGATAAAGGAGGCCGACTTTACACCCCACCCGCAAGCCTTAAAGAATTATGTTTGCCCTTTTCCCCACTAGAATTAAACTATAGGTTTTTATTAAGCGAGCCTCGGATTACGACCCTCAGTGTTGGGCCAGCTAACCCAAATGAATTAGAATTACCTCTGAACTGCTGCGATCGCGATTATCCCCTAACATCCGCAGAAATTGCCATCTTCGATCGTTTAGAAACTCAATTCGCAGCCAGTTTAGGAACAGATAAATGCAGTCAGTGTTTCGCTTGCTTACCCTGTCCAGAAAATATTAATATTCCTGAAATATTACGTTTGCGTAATCTCGCTGTTGCCTATAATATGATAGACTTTGGTAAATACCGTTATGGAATGTTTGAAAATGCCGGACATTGGTTCCCAGGTGTTAAGGGAAATCGATGTACAGATTGCGGCGAATGTCTGCCTCGATGTCCAGAAAATCTAGATATTCCAGCTTTATTAAAGGATACTCATCAACGGCTATCTGGTACTAGCGGCCGTCGGCTTTGGGATTAATTAACTGTTATGTTAGTGGTGAGTTGTTAGTGGTTAGTTGTTGGTTGTTATTGGTTTCTTAGGACTCCCTGCGGAAGTCCCAGAAACCGGGTTTTTGAGTCGTATGTGGGTTATAACGAAATATTTTCGTAAAAAACCCGGTTTCTTTGGTTGAGTGCGTAAGTCTTGTTTCTGTCATTGTTCGCTGTGCGAAGCAATCCCCAACCCTTCCTAAATCGTTAAAATGCTCAGTATTGTCTATGCTATTCTTATACCATTTATCTAAAAGTATGCTACAGTCCACATCGTTGACTTTACTACATAGAAGCAATCTCAGTCTAAGGCGATTGCTTCGCTACGCTCGCAATGACAACTAACAACTAACAACTAACAATGAAAATATTAAACCTATTTTTGCTAATTAACTTTTCCTTTTTTCTTCCCAGTTTACTAGGGGAAAAAACTGCGATCGCATTTGCTCAACCGTCAACCTGTCCCACTACAAGTTGGTATCAGTTACCATCACCTCCTTTATCTCAAACAGAGCTAAGTATCCCCAGCCTTTGGTTAACAAAACAACAATTTGGTGGTAAACTATTAGACAACTGGTTTGTTGAATCTAATAATTGGGTAATTCTGATAGTTAACCGACAACTCTGGAGTTTATTGGATTATTTAGAGCGTTACCAATTTGTCAATCAATTCGGTACAGCGGCGAGAGATTACGGTTATAACGTTCGCGTTTGTAACCCTCAAGGAGAAGCTTTAGCAATCTACTCTTGCAAATTCTCGACCGCTCAAAATAATCCTTCTACTCAACTAGAATGTAACCTAGAACTAGATTCTTTATCTAATGGTGGACTGCGCGGTAAACCGAGACGATTTTAATTCTCGGCTCGGTTAGAAACCGGGTTCCTATCAAAATCTCTGCTTCTTTAACCCAAACTGTCTCAGAAACCCAGTTTCTCAACTTGTAATATAATATTGGGAAATGATACAATCTTAGATCTTTCCAGACCAGGTGTCTGGGAAACTTATGCGGTAACAGTCCGCGATGTAGAGCATCTAACAGGTTATAACTTCTTCTCCGGACTTACTCAAGAACTTCAGGATGCTATTGAGGAACGCCGTAACACCAACTTTTTCCTCAATACATCTACCTAATGCGAGACTGATATCGTGTCCTGTTGATTACCATAACAAAAACTGTTAGTAGTGCAGGCTGCAGAAGGCAGGCTCTTGCAGATGGCAGCCCGCACTACTAATCAAAATCCGATGGCTGGTTGAGCCGTCGGGGACGATCTAACTTTCCGTTTCGCTTAATGAACTCCCAAGCATCTTTGAGGAACTCTCCATCAGGAAGGATGATATTGTTTCCAGCAATATCGTCTGGATCGAAACGGATGGCTCCCGTCAAATCAACATTCCATATACCCCCACCGTTAGAATCATTCCATATCGCTCCCTCCAGATTAATATTTCTCATGTTACACTCGGAAAAAGTTATGCGATTTAGTTGAGCGCCTCGGAAAGTAGCTCCTTCCAAATCGACAGATTTTAAGTAAGCATTTTGCAGGTTAGCACCATCCAAATACACTCTCCTCCAGTTGGCATGGTGAGACCAAATAAGAGACAAATCGGCACCAGATAAATTAGCGCTTTCCAAGTTAACTTCGTGAAGGTTGCTGTCTATCAAACTAGCTCCGCTCAAATTAGCTCCGCTCAAATTAGCTCCACTCAAATTACTACAATCGAAGCAGATTCCAGGTAAGTTAGCTCCGCTCAAATCGATACCGCTCAAGTTAGCCCTCCTAAAATGTCTGTTTCCGGCAGCATAGCTACTTAGCAAATACTCGGTAGTTATATCAGTCATACTTTAACACCTCGACTGAATGATAGTAAAATCAGCTTTGAGTAAAGTTTAGCATTCATCGCTCCGTGCAATTTTCGTTTCGGATCGTTCCATCTGGCATGACGGTATCTTTAAAGTAGGCATCCTCGATAGCGTTAAAAATAGCTTGATCGAGATCCCGACTATTGATACCAAAGAAGTTAGTTCGAGTTAAGTTTGCTTTGCCAAATTCTAAACCAATATTATTGGAAATTTCATTAGCATTTCTGAAATCAGCATCAGTTAAGTTAGCATATCCAAAAGAAGTTCCCAGTACTTTCGATCCACTAAATTTACACCCACTCAATTTGGCACTGTGGAACTTAGTCTCTTGCAAGTCGGTTTGACTAATCCCTCTTTTGTCACTCTGGGAAAATAAAAATGAGAGCCAAATTTTCAACTGTAAATAGCTCAAGGATTTGAGCATTTATTTTCTAACAAAATGGCTGAAATCAAGGTTTTTGGTAAAAGTCTTATGCTATAAGCATCCCAGATTATTTTCTGCCGAAAGTGACAAAAGAGGGATAAGGTGGGCGCTCGCTGACAATCATCTATGGCATGAATTACAAGCTTTTCGCAGCGAGCGCCCACCCTACATTTAATTGTATCCAGATACTAACAACTAACAACTAACAACTAACAACTAACTATTCTTAATATTTCTGACTTCTTGCCACAACGAGCGATATTGCTCAATAGCTACATCCGGGAGAGGAAAAAGAAATTCACTTTTAGAAATAACCTCTGATTCCGGCAAAAGTAAACGATTAATACGAAGTTGTTCGGGCAAATCTTCACGCTTCATGCTAATAATAACAGGAGAGCTAGCTTGAGTTAGCAGAGACATTTGAGTAGCTATTTGTGGCTGCCAACAAAAATCGATCCATTGTTCTACTAACGATAAATTTGATGATTGATTAGATACCGGTTGTACCCACAAATCTACCCACATTGATGTTCCAGAAATTGGAACTACTGCCCCAATTTCTTTCTGATTCTGCATTAGCCGCAATACATCCCCAGACCAACCAACCGCAGCCCAAGTATCTCCTAAAACTAGAGGTTGTAGGTAAGAATTAGAACTATACAGTTTAGTTTGTCGATGTAAGTTGCTCAATTCTTCTTTGAGGTTCGCTACTTTATTAAGATCGCGCGTATTGTAGGATTTACCAAGTTTCTTTAAAGTCAACCCAATAACTTCTCTAGGATTATCCAGCAAAGAAATGCGATCGCGCAATTCTTCCCGCCAGAGATCGCTCCAGTCTGTAGGAGGTTTCAAACCCAAGGACTTAAATTTGTCAATTCGATATACTATAACTGTAGTACCCCAGCGGTAGGGTGCAGCCCAAATTTTGCCTTTTTCATCCGCAATACCAGAGTCATTACGCCTTACTAATGTTTGCCAAGCAGGAGGTAATTGCGACCAGTTTGTAAGCTTTGCGGGGTCAAGAGGTTGAATTAATTTTTGTTGAATTGCCTTCGCTAACCAGTAATCACCAATCATTACTAAGTCGGCTTTTTCCTGTTCCTTACCCTGATTTTGTGCTGAAGTTTTGCTCTTCCAAGTTTGCAATAGAGCAAATAATTCTTGTAACTGCGTTTGTGGCACAATCTGTAAAAGCGGTGATGGTTGCAGTTGCTTGCGAAATTGAGCGACAACTTGTGCGGGAACAGAATTTTTCAGCGATCGCACTTTTAGGGCCGTCTGGGTTCCACATCCCCCCGCTAATTGGCTCAGAGTTAGGGCGCTAGCCCCCAATAGCAAAGACCTTCGTTTCACTTTGTCTGCATCCGCTTTGTTAGATAATCTTTAATTTTTGCTCGTAATAAAGCATCATTATACATGAAATATGTCTTTGCCAGCAAATTTTGCTTTTTCCTTCTGTGCTATATGTCATTGCGAACTCCGTGAAGCAATCTCAAGACTTGGTGCTTCCTTCGATAGGCGTACAATGACACAGAATATTTATTTTTACCTATATTATCCCATTGCGAACTCCGTGAAGCAATCTCAAGATTTGGCGATTGCTTCGATAGACTCTCAATGAGACAAAATATTTATTTTTACCTATTTAACCTTGAAAGAAAACAATCTTTCTTTCCTACCAACTTTCTCGATCGGGATCGGCCGAATCGCTCCAAATTTCTACATCCAAATCATTCAGATAAATCAAAGCACTTTCAATCTGACTAGCAGTACCGTGCAGTTCCAAATCAAACCAACCATCATCAGAAGATTTAACTCCCAATAAAGCTGCATTAACATTTACCGTCAAGCCATATTGAGAAATCAAGCGAGAAATCACAGGTTCTTGATGGTATTCTTTGGGAACCCGCATCCGAATCCGGGTTTGAGTAGGTCTAATATCTCCTTCAACGCTCTTGGGAATATCTGATGCCGTCGCCTTATGAAAAGCATTAATTGATTCACTTTCCAAGTTGTTGTTATTGTTTTCAACTAACATCTGAATCTCCTCGTTTAAAAATTTTTGTTTGGCTGGGAACGCCGCATTTTAGGCGGTGAATAACCGTCCAGAGAGCGGCGTTACAAAATGTCTGAAACAATCAATTCTGTATTAGAAAAAATGGGAAATCTCCGAACTCTTCCATATTTTATTCAACTTCCTTAATCCTAGTTTTGCGCTCTAATATTTCCTTAAGTACAAGAGTTACAACTGCTAAAAAAGCGAGAATAACCGCAGCAGAATAAGCCGATTGCGTCGCATACTGCTTGTAAGATTCTTCTACAAATAGCGGTAAAGTTTGCGTTTTTTTAGCAATATTTCCCGATACTACAGAGATAGCACCAAATTCTCCCATTGCTCTTGCATTTGTCAAAATTAAGCCATAAAGTAAGCCCCAGCGAATATTGGGAATCGTGACTCGCCAGAAAATTTGCCAATCATTTGCGCCCAAAGTTTTAGCCGCTTCTTCTTGGTCAGTACCAGCTTCTTCCAGAACCGGAATTACTTCGCGAGCCACAAAAGGCAGAGTCACAAAAGCAGTAGCCAGCACCATCCCCGGAAAAGCAAAAATAATCTTAATATTGGCTGCTTCCAAGAACGATCCAAACCACCCATTGCGCCCATATAGTAACACGATCATTAAACCAGCAACAACAGGTGAAATTGCAAAAGGTATGTCTAAGATGCTGATTAAAAGCGTGCGCCCAGGAAATTTATTTCTAGCAATTACCCAGGCAGCACACAAGCCAAAAATTGTATTGATCGGCACTACAATTATAGCAATAAATAAGGTAAGTTTGGCTGCATGGAGAAATTCTGGAGCAGTCAAGTTGGACATGAAAGGGCCAACTCCCTTACTAAAAGCTTGGACAAAAACATTGAGAGCAGGGATGAAAAGTACAAGAGATAAATACAGGACTGCTACCCCAATTAAAAGTCCCTTTACCCAGGTTTTCTCCTTGTTTTGGAAGCGAGAATTAGCGGGAGGTACATTGTATTTAGCAGATGGATTTAGATCAATCGTCATAGCGACTACCCCAGGCTTGTAAAATATTAATTGCCAATAACATCACCAATGAAATTGCTAACAGCACAACGCCAATTACAGTTGCACCCGCATAGTCATACTGTTCCAACCTCTGGAAAATTAGCACTGGTGCGATCAAATCTTTAAATGGCATATTAGAAGCAACGATTACAGTCGAGCCATACTCGCCAACTGCCCTAGAAAATCCTAACGCTACTCCAGTTAAAATGGCTGGCAATAATGGTGGTAAAATCACTCGCCAAAATGTCTGCCACTGAGAAGCGCCTAAACACCAAGCTGCTTCCTCAATGTCTTTTTCCATCTCGCTCAAAACTGGTTGTACTGTTCGCACTACAAAGGGTAAGGAAATAAAAATCATTGCCACACCTACGCCAAGACGAGTAAATGCAATCTTGATACCAAAGGGTGCAAACAATGAACCAATCCAGCCATTATTGCTATAAACTGTGGCGATCGTCAACCCGGCCACAGATGTAGGCAGTGCAAAAGGTAGATCGACGGCGGCATCTATAAACCGCTTGAGTGGAAAATCATATCTGACTAAAACCCAGGCAATTAATGTTCCGAAAACGCCATTAATGATCGCTGCAACTAATGATGTAAAAAAGGTGACATCATAAGCAGAGAGAGCAATCGGACTGGTGGCAATTCTCCAGAATTCGGCTGGGTTAGCTGTACTCGCCTTTGCTAGCAATGCCGCTACTGGTAAAAGTAGCATTAAAGAAAGATAGCCGAGGGTTATTCGCCAAGGCCAAGTAATTTTAGCTGCTAGATTTTGGAGTTGAGATTTAGGTTTTTGGGTAGGAAGCGATACCATTTTGATTTGAGGTTTTTGCGTGGATTTAGGATATTGAAGTTAGGACTTACACAACAGGTATCGGTTAGTGGGGTGCGTCAGAGATTAAAACCCTATTGTCTCAATCGATAACTTCGTCTGACGCACCCTACAAGCTGATTTAATTATGACAGTTGGCTTTATTCCCGATCGGTTAACATTATTTCCTGATGTCAGCCTGGATTTTGTCAAAAATAGTGCCATCAGCAAAGAATTTTTGATCGATTTCTCCCCAACCTCCCAAATCTTGAACTGTAAATAAGTTTTTGACTGGCGGATATTTCTCGACAAATTCTTTGTCTTGAGCTACACTAGCGTCTACTGGGCGGAAGCCTGCTTTAGCAAATTCTCGCTGAGCTTCTGGAGTGTACAGAAACTTAACAAATGCTTCAGCAACTTCGCGCGTGCCGTGCTTATCAACATTTTTATCAACAACTGCGATCGGATTGTCGATGGAGACATTGGTATCAGGAACAATATAAGGCACTTTTTCACCTTTCTGAGCAGCTAATACCATCTCATTTTCATAGTTGATCAGCACATCGCCCTGACCTTGTTTGAAAAATACGTCGCTAGCTTCGCGGGCATCTTTTGTGAGTATGGGAACGTTTTTGTAAACCTTGGTAACAAATTCTTGAGCTTTGGCTTCATCGCCGCCAGTTTTGGTGACAGCACCCCATAAAGCTAGAAAATTCCAGCGAGCAACCCCAGAGGTTTTAGGATCGGCCGTGATTAGTTGAACTCCCTCTTTACCTAAATCTTCCCATGTTTTAATCCCTTTGGGATTGCCTTCGCGGGTGACTAATGCTGCTACGGATTTGCTGACTATGCCATCATTAGGTGATTCTTTTTCCCAACCTGGTTCAATTAGTCCAGCTTTCTGAATTTTACTGGTGTCAAGGGCGAGAGCGAGGTGGACGATATCTGCTTCTAGGCCGTCAATTACGGCGCGAGTTTGGGAGCCGGAGCCGCCATAACTTTGATTGAAGCTGACAGTTTGATTGTGTTCTTGTTTCCACTTTTCTACGAATTTAGGAATAATTGTTTCGTGGGCAGCTTTGGTGACGGCGAAGGAAACGAGGGTGAGTTCTACGTTACCTTGACCGGCGGCAGTTACGTTGGTGCCGCTGGAGCTAGATGCTGTGTTGTTGCTACTACTGGGAGAGCAAGAGGCGATCGCCACACTCAAACTCAGCCCTAATATAAAGAGTGATGCGAAGCTTTTTAGGGAATTCCTAAATAGAGTTATGCTGGCTAGGCGCTGTTGATACAAGCGCCCTAGCTGAGTGAGGCGTTGCCACTGACTCATTAGATGCTTTCCTCGTGTAAAGTACGGTTATTTGGTAGGAATACCGTTTTTTATGTACAGTCGTACATTATATAGAAGACTTTGCAAAAATGCAAGAGATAAAAAAACTACTCCCCCGCTCCCCTTCCCCCCGCTCCCCCACCCCCCGCAGCCCAAATATACCGATTCGATATACAATAAAACACTACAAAAACTATCAGTTAAACTGCCCCTAGTCCTGCGGGAATGCGTGAGTCTCTCTGCCAACAAGCTACGGGAAAGATTTTGAGCAAAAAAATTAAATTTTTATGTCTTTACCCCGCCCCGTCTCAGATACCCTAGTTGACCTGCTGAAGCCGATCGCACAGAGTTTGGGAGATCGATTGGGAGCAACCGTCACCAGTCAGTCTTTTTCTGAAGGGTCATTAGGAGTTCAGGCCCTTCGTCATCAAGTCAAAAAAGATCGGCGTTGGATTCAAGCGCAAATTCAATTTCTACAGCGGCAAGAACGTCGGGAACAAGAATTAAAAGAGATTACAAGCGTAGAAAAAGCACGCGCTAACGAGTTAAGAGAAGAAGAATTAAGAGATCGGCGAGAAATTAGTAGATTATGCCGCGAACTGATGCGGGAATTACAGGCAGAAGCAATTAAAATCAAGCTGAGTGAGATTCAAGTTATTTGGGATCGAGACACTTGGTTTTCTAATTTAAGCAGACAAGAAACAGAGCAAATTTTGCAGCAGCAACAGCACCGATTATTGCTGTTAGTTTCTCCAGCTAAAATCAGCAAAGATTGCCCAGATTCTTTCCGGCATAACTTGAATATCGAGTTACCCGCTAAGTTGAGATCGTTTTTGAGCCAGTATTATCCTCAACATAGCGAAACTTGTCCAGTTCAGTTTTACGGCGACTATTTCAAACAGCCAATTTCTGATATTGATGTGGAGCGGTTGCAGACAATTTTAGGCCCAGTGCCGACGGCGATTCTTTATAGCGATATCAGCGACTATGAAGTGAATTTTCATGTTGGTTTTTGGGGAATGGTAAATCAAACTGTTTCCTTAGTATCGATTCAGCCTTGGAACTGGGAAAAAGTTTACGAACAGTTGGGAATAGATGGTACTGACGAAAAAGTATGTCTGCGAATTATTAGGCAAATAATTGTTTCAATACATAAGTTATTAGCAGGATTTTTAGCAGATTTATATTACCTCAGTATTGATTTCAACTATGAACCACAACTTTACGATTTAAAATCTGAATTTGTTCAAGAATGGTTCGATCAAGAATGGGTTGAACCTTATATTGAAAGTCTGAAAGTGATTCAGCGACAGCAAAGAGCCGCTTGTGAAGTAGAGTTGCGACGGCTGGCAGATCGGGAAAATAGGGCTAAGCTTCAGCGCGATATTTTAGGAGAAGCGGAGCGCAAGCGCAGAGAACAAGCTGAGGCTGAGTATAAGCGCCAAGAACAAGTAGCATCTAAAAAAATTAAAACTAAAACATGGCAATGCGTTTGCACTTTGCCTGGACATTCATCTTTTGTAAATTCAATTGCTATTAGTCCAGATGGGCTGATTCTTGCTAGTGGGAGTTGGGACAGAACTATTAAGCTCTGGAACTTAGAAACGGGGGAGTTAACAACCACTTTAACTGGGCATTCCGATCGGGTAAATTCGGTAGCTATTAGCTCTGATGGAGAGCTTCTTGTTAGTGGTAGTTCTGATGAGACTATTAAACTTTGGAATCTCCATAGCGGTGAGTTACTTGGCACTCTCCCTGGCCATTCTATTGGGGTTAATTCTGTTGCTATTAGCCCCGATGGGCAGCTCGTAGCTAGCTGCGGCGGTAGTGACTATACAATTAAGCTTTGGCATTTAGACAGTGGCGAATTGCTGCGGACTTTGACGGGGCATTTAGATGATGTGAATGCGGTGGTTTTTAGCCCTGATGGTCAAGTTTTGGCGAGCGGAAGTTCTGATGCGACGAGCAAGGTTTGGGATGTGGAAACTGGAGAGTTACAGCGTACTCTTTCTGGTTTGAATTTGGGGGTGAATTCTATTGCGATTAGTCCTGATGGACAAACGCTTGTGAGTGTGAGAAATGATTACACGATTAAGCTGCGGAATTTGCCGACGGGCAGGCTGATGCGAATTCTCAGTAATAATCAACGTAAAGGTAATGATGTTGGCAATTCTAGCAGGGGTAATGCGCCACACATTTTGAGAAATTATGTAGGTAGAGGTAATTCGGTGGCGATTAGTCCTGATGGGTTGACTCTGGCTAGCGGCAGTGATGATAATACGATTAAGATTTGGAATGTGGCGACTGGGCAACTGATGAATACTCTGACGGGACATTCGGGGACGGTTTATTCGGTGGCGATCGCACGGGATGGTAAGCTGCTCGTCAGTGGTAGCGGTGATGAGACGATTAAGATTTGGCGCTGCGATTAAGGCAAGTGGGGTGGCTCGGTTGTGAGAAGAGAAAAATATTTTTTTTCTTGCTTGCGGATTTGAGGAAAGTTGTGTTATGATTGTAAATCGAAGTGCTGGCGTAGCTCAGTGGTAGAGCAGCTGATTTGTAATCAGCCGGTCATGGGTTCAAATCCGATCGCCAGCTTTTTTAGTTCAAGCTAGTCTATGTAAGGCTTTCAGCTATTTACACATTATTAATTATAGAACTTTTATCTGTAACGCCCTTGTCCTGGCGGCGTTACAGATACTTTTGCGTAAATCCTGTATAAAAATCTAAACAGGTGACTTTTATAGAAAATTTTGGTAATTTATGCGCGATAATGATTATCATTATTTCTATGAACCAACTTGTAATCACTGCCGTAGCAGGCCCAGCCGGCATCGGCAAAACCACCTGGATTCGACAGCAAATAGCGACAGAACCCTTACCAGCGGTATATTTCAGCCCCGGAACAGGTAACGTCCCCATAGACCAAGCCTGCATCGCCGCTGAATTTCCCCAAGTGAAAACCCTAAGTGACACCCAAAAATCCTTACTCACCAAACACTTAATAAATGGTGGCGTAGCCTACATTGAATTGGGGTGTTACCTGCAACTTGATGCCGTCAACAGCTTGCTAGAGGAATTTCCCAGTCGCCGCGTCTGCATAGTACCGCCGACGATAAAAGACAGCGAGTGGCAAAATTGGGCCGATGAAACTGTCGAGGGAGTATCAATCAATCAGCAATGCGAAGAACTATCAATTTGGCGATTACCCCTACAAGGAAATGTCATTGACCCCGTAAGTCTCGATGTTTTTTGGTATCAAGAAATGACCCAAGGAGCCTATGGCAAAATTCACAGAGCCAAAGGCATTTTTGACATCGCTGACGGGAGAGCATTCTACTTAGATTTCGTTGCCGAACTTGCAGAAACCAAATATGAAGAATTGAATCTCCCCCGCTGGCTAGAAGGCAAACCCCAACGCTTCAGCGGGATCGAAATTATCGGTGAAAATCTGGATGAAACTGCATTGCTCCAAACTTTAGAATACTCCTGTTTGCCAGAAGCCGCAATCTTATATTACCAGCAGCAAGTTAAAGATTCAATGTCATTATCAGCAGAGGAAGAAACAACATGAAAATTGCAGTTATGTCTTGCATTCATGGTAACTATGAAGCCTTGAATGCAGTTTTGACAGATATTGACCAACAAAAAGCTGATAGCATCTTTTGTCTCGGAGATTTAGTTGGTTATGGCCCCCATCCTCACGCAGTTGTTGAGCAAATTCGCTCCTTAGATATTCCCACTTGTGCGGGATGTTGGGATGAAGATATTGTCGAAGGCTTAAACTCCTGTGAATGTAGTTATCCCTCAGTGTTAGCAGAAAAACGGGGCAAATTAGCTCACGAATGGACTAACCAGAATATCTACCCTGAAACGCGGGAATATTTAGCACAATTGCCTCACAGTTTAAAGGAAAATAACCTTTGTTTTGTTCATGGTAGCCCCCATACAGCCCATGAGTATTTATTGCCCGAATTAGATGCTTTTATCGCCTTAGAAAGAGTCTTATCTACTGGTGCAGATGTACTATTTTGCGGTCATACTCATGTGCCATATATCCGCACTTTAGATGGCGGTCAATTGCAGGTAAAAGTAACTGGTAGCGACGGGAAAGTAGATGATTATTTAAATTTTTCTGCGCCTGTTTTAAAGATTGTTAATGTCGGTTCGGTTGGAGAACCGCGTCATGGAAGGCCAAATGCTACTTACGTTATTTACGATGAAGATACACAAAATGTGACATTAAGAGAGGTTGAATATGACTATCAAAAAACCTGTGCTGCGATTATCGAAAAAGGTTTGCCGCCTATCTTTGCATGGCGTTTAGCCAGAGGTTTAGAGTTTGCAGAAAGAGCAGACGATCCTACTCATGTTTGTGCAAGATAGGTAATTGGTAATTGGTAATAGCTAATAGCTAATGGCTAATTGCTAATTGCTAATGGCTAATGGTTAATGGCTAATGACTAATGGCTAATTATCCCTCTCCCCTCTCCCCTCTCCTCTCTCTTCCTCTTTCCCTAGCTACTGACGCACCCTACGAATACTACTACGAATACTGCAAATTTTACGAAAAAGCAAATCAAAATGTGGGCAATTTTAAGCGGAATCGAAGGAAATCTAAAAGCTTACGAAGCTGTACTTAATGACATTAAGCGCCAACGAGTTAGAGTCGAACAACTGTATATTATTGGTGACTTAGTTGGCATTAATCCCGACTGCGATAAATTAGTAGAGCGTTTGCAAAAACCGCGTCAAGGTGAATTATTACCTCAAG
The DNA here is from genome assembly GCF_000332155.1 of Kamptonema formosum PCC 6407. Classification (GTDB taxonomy): domain Bacteria; phylum Cyanobacteriota; class Cyanobacteriia; order Cyanobacteriales; family Microcoleaceae; genus Kamptonema; species Kamptonema formosum. The sequence goes on from NZ_KB235904.1 coordinate 1,056,405, forward strand.
TTTGTACGGGATGGTGGGAGGAACAATGCTTCATTTTACACGCTATTGGTGCTACTAGCGAACCGATTGAGTTAATCGAGAAATATGGTCAGAATACAGTTAAATCTCTCTGGGATTCTGTGTCACGTAAGTCTGTACAATGGCTGAGGTCTTTGAATTTTGGCTTTCACGAACTTGACTGCTTGTTAATTCATGGTAGTACGGCCGGTGCTGCGGATAAATTAACTCCAGAAACGCCTGCTTTTGTGATGCTAGATCGGCTAATTCGCGCTGATGTAAATAACTTATTTTGCGGTCGATCTGGTTTAACTTTCCAGTATCAATTACAAGGGGGTTCGATTAATAATACTGTGCAAACTCTCGATTCTCAAAACTCTCCTCAAACTGTTACTGTCACTGCACGTCAAGTTATTGGAGTTGGTAATGTTGGCCGCCAACCCGGAGTTGCAACCTACACTTTATATAATCCTGAGTGCGATCGCATTCAGTTTAAGACGGTGCATTATGGGGGGAAAAAGGGGTTTCAATCATAGCAGATTTTCTCTCTAGTTTTTGTAAATAATCTAGAGGTTTCTGGTGCGACTTAGCCAGCGCCAAGACAGATTTTTCTAACAAATACCCAAACTCAAATTAATAGAAGAGGAACCATGACTAATCTCAATGTACAAACCCCAGATTTTATATACAACATTCCCAAAAGAGGAATGCCTGTAACTATAATTACAGGCTTTCTTGGCAGTGGTAAAACTACCTTACTCAATCAAATTCTCAAAAATAAGCAAGACTTAAAAGTTGCCGTTCTAGTTAATGAATTTGGGGATATCAACATTGATTCCCAGTTACTTATTTCTACCGACGACGACATGGTAGAATTGACTAACGGCTGTATTTGCTGCACAATTAATGATGGATTACTTGATGCAGTTTACAGAGTCTTAGAGCGAGACGATCGCATTGACTATATGGTGATTGAAACGACGGGAGTTGCCGATCCGCTACCAATTATTTTAACATTTGTCGGTACGGAGTTGCGGGATTTGACTAACTTAGATTCTGTTCTCACAGTCATTGATGCTGAAACATTTACTCCCGAACATTTCGACAGTGAAGCCGCTTTTAAACAAATAGCATTTGGCGATATTCTTCTGCTGAACAAAACTGATTTGGCTACGCCTGAAAAAGTCAAAGAATTAGAAGATTATATTCGCACAGTCAAAGAGGGGGCAAGGATTCTACACTCTAAATATGGTGAAGTTCCTTTACCGTTAATTTTGGGGTTAGGATTAGCAGAAATAGAGCTTTACAGTAACATGGAGAATGGGGATAAACATGACCACGAACATGACAATGAACATAACCATGAACATCACCACGAACATGACAATGAACATCACCACGAACATAACCATGAACATCATCATCATCACTCCGAACACTTAGCCAATGATGGATTTGTTTCGGTTTCGTTCCAAAGCGATCGCCCTTTTTCCATTAATAAATTTCAAGATTTTTTAGAGTATAAGTTGCCTAACGATGTATTTCGAGCTAAAGGCATTCTCTGGTTTGTCGAAAGCGATTTACGGCATCTATTTCAACTCAGTGGAAAACGATTTAGCTTAGATGCTGACGAATGGGGTAAATCTCCCAGCAATCAGATAGTCTTAATTGGTCGCAACTTGAATACCGCAGAATTACGGCAACAACTTGCTGAATGTGTGGCTTAAAAATTAATTCCCAAAAAACCAATAATTTTTAGAAAATTCAAACATCTGCGATTAGCCTGATTTTCCTTAAAACAAAGGTTAATATTGTTTCTTCTTTAGCAATGATATCTGCTGTAACTTCCATGCCTGTTTGTAGGGGATACTGTTGTTCTTCTCTCACAAGATATGTTTTTTCGGCTTCAATTTTTACCTGGTAATAACCAGTGGATTTGTCACCATTAGTAGGTGCGATCGCATCGGGAGAAATTTCTCTAACAGCGCCTTTGAGAGTGCCGTAATCGGGGTAGGGATAGGCAGAAATCCGCAGTTGCACTTTACCTTGCTGACAGTTTTCAACCTTCGCCTCTTGGCAAATTTGGACTTTGCTGATATCTTGCGTGGCAACGCGGGTGACGATCGCGATGGGAGTGCGATCGGGGGCAATTTGCGCGATCGCATCTCCCAATTGTACCACCTGGCCGGGATTTCGCAACTCCAGCTTTAACACAGTGCCGTTTACCGTTGCTCGGATCGCAGTTTGAGTTAAATCTGCTTCAATTTGTCGGATTTGGGAGCGATCGCGCTGCTGCTGCTTGCTAATTTCCACTCGCTGCTGAATTAGCGCTTCTCGCTCCCGATTAAGTGCTGCTAAGGTTGCTTCCCCAGTGGCTTTTTCCGCCGCCATACGTTGCTGTGCGATCGCCACTTCTGCACTGCTGGGGTTGAGAGCAGTTTTAGTCCGCTGCAACCGCGCCGCCACCGCTTCCATAACTTGCTGCTGTCGCAAAATCGCTTGTTTTTGGGCTTCAATGGCTCCTTTTTGTGCCGCTACTGCCTGTGCTTGCTGTTCTACCGCTAATTTTGCCTCCTCAAACTGATCCTGAGAAAGCGCCCCCGTTTCCGCGATCGGCTCGTAGCGATCGCGCTTCGATACCGCTGTCTTTAAAGCCGCCTCCACCGATTTTAAATTTGCCTCCCCTGACTTTAAATCTGCTTGAAATCTTTGCAATTCCTTCTGCTCCGATCTCAAATTGGCTTCAGCTTCCTCCACTTCTGCCACACTATTTTCTTGCCGATCTTCATGCTCCCGCTGGCTGCGTTTCAATTCAGCCAAAGCTGAAGCAACTGTGCGATTCATGCGGTCAGTTTCCGCAATTTTTTGCCGTTCTAAAGCTAGGATTTGAGCATCAAATTGAGTGAATTGTCGCTCTAGTTGCTGAAGATTTCCCTGCAACTGCTTTTTCTCATTTTGCAGCCGCAAATCTTCCACAATAGCAATGACATCCCCCTTGTTTACCCTTTGATTTTCTTTAACTTTAATACTTCCGATCGTCCCCTCGCTTGATGCTTGTACAATTCGGATTTCTCCTGTTGGTCTAACTGTGGCAGGTGCTCTCACTGTCACATTATATTTGAGTGTGGCTGCCAAAACCAAAGCAATCCCGACAGCCGCCGCTTGCAACAATCCTCCTAGCACCATCCAAGGATTAATTGGAGGTAAAAATTCTTCGCTATAAACCGTAGGTAAAAAAGCTTCGTTTGAGTCGTTTAATTTCATTAAAAACTGGAATTAATTCCTAGAACAATTAATTTTATTGCTAAAATTAATGACCCAGAAAAGATATCGCGAATACTTTCTGGATCTACTGTCTATCAATTACAGACTTTTGAGGATATCCCGATTTAACTAGCCCTAAAAATCCCTACTTATGCCAGCAGAGTTGAGCTTTCTTCTGCCACGCCAGAGTAGTGATGCCAAGGCATACTGCACTGGGTGCTACCGCAGGTACAACCTCCAGAAACAGAGGACATATCTTCATCGGTAAGTTCGATCAAACCGGCTGGATTTTCTGGCAGTTGTGCCTTTTCTTCAGCACTCAAGCTATCCAGATAGTCTTCATCTTTCCAAGCGCGGATGATGTGTTCGTTCAACATGATGCACCACTCCTTATGGGTACAAGAATTTATAGAGAGGTGATTCCCTATAGGTTGAGTATACTGCATGGAATGATAATCATTATCATAATTTGATTATTTTTTATTGATTTTATAGTTTGTTTTATAACTACAGCTTATGATATTCCGATTTTAGCCGCGTATTGAAGGGCTTATACCAATTCTTAAAGCTATAGCAACCGCCAGGGCGGTTAAGGGGCTAGGGGCTAGGGGCTAGGGGCTAGGGAAGAGGGGAAGAGGGGATGAAGAAAGTTTCAACGTCTTAACCGCCCTGGCGGTTGCTATATGACTACAAATCTCTACCCCCCTTGCCAAGGGGGAACTACAGGGGGGTCAAATCTGTAGCTGTAGATCGAGGAATTGGGATTAGAACTGTAAGCGATCGCGATCGATCCGATTATAATGATAATCATTATCGCAATCGCAACCAAAATTTTCTATGGAAATCACCAGTGTTACGCCATCGCAAATCGATTTAGCGGTAGTCGGGGCGGGGCCTCACGCTTTAACCCTGGTTACTCATTTGCTGCAAAAATGCCAGAAGAAGCGGGGTAAATTTTGGGTTTTTGACCCCAGTGGTAGGTGGCTAACTCAGTGGCAGAGGCAGTTTGCGGCTTTGGAAATTCCACACTTGCGATCGCCTGCGGTTCACCATCCCGATCCCAATCCCTTTGAGTTGCGACGGTTTGCCGAATCTCGCCCTAACGAGTTGTTTGCGCCCTACGATTTGCCGGGAAGTCGGCTGTTTGAGGAATTTTGTGGCCATGTAGTTGAGAGATGGGAATTAGGCGATCGCGTCATCAAGACAAAAATAACTCGGATTGAACCGTTAGCAGGGAGTTTCCGGCTTTGGTTTGAGGATGGAGAAAGTGCAATTGCGCGTCGTGTGGCGATCGCCACAGGCGGCGGTAAACCCCAACTACCGGAGTGGACAAATCACATTCAAACACCGTATCCGCCAGACAAACTTTGCCATTCCCATCAAGTTGATTTGCGGGGATTAAAGTTACAGGGAGAAAGGATTTTAATCGTTGGAGGCGGTTTAACTAGCGGACATTTAGCAGTAGGCGCGATCGCGCGGAATGCCCAAGTAATATTAATGTCAAGACGACAGTTACAAGAAAAATTATTTGATGCCGAACCGGGTTGGTTAGGGCCAAAATATCTCAAAGGTTTTGAAAATGAACCCGACTGGGAAAAGAAATGGGAGATGATTCAACAAGCTCGCAACGGCGGCTCTATGACTCCTGAAATAATGCTACAATTACGTCGAATGTCGCGGGATTTGAGCATCGAATTTCACCCAGAATGTCACATTATTGAGGTAAAATGGGATAACAATCAATGGACTGTTTACTGTCAGGATGGAAACCAGCTATTCGTCGATCGCATTTGGTTAGCAACGGGAACAAAATTAGACGTAACAGCCGAACCATTGCTGACAGAAATTTTAGCAACTTATCCCATTAAAATAGTTAAAGGATTGCCCGTTTTAGACGAGTATTTGCGTTGGCCGAGATGCGAGTTATTTATCATGGGTGGTTTAGCCGCTTTGCAAGTAGGGCCTGTAGGTCGAAATCTTGCCGGTGCAAGGATGGCAAGTTCCCGCATTGTACCAGCATTAATTAAGTCTAGGGTTGCAGTTTCATCTTTTTAAGGAGTCAAAAAGTCTAAATGTCCTCCAGATTTAGAGACTAAATCTGCGACAACTCCTTCGATTTTTACCTGTCCATTTTCCATGAAAATAATCCAGTTAGCTCGATTAATCACTCTAGGGCGATGACTGATTAAAATCGTAGTTTTACCTTGGCGGTAAGATAGGAGTCCATCGAGAACTTCCGCTTCACTTATGGGGTCAAGATTGGCAGTAGATTCGTCTAAAATTAAGAGCGGTGGGTCAGTAACAATCCCTAGCGCGATCGCTAATCTTTGTCGCTGACCTCCCGAAAGATTTGCCCCTAATTCCCCTAAAATAGTTTGATATTTACTAGGAAGTTTACTAATAAATTCATCCGCCCTAGCAATTTGACACGCCTTGACAATTTGCTCAAATCCCACGCCAGGATTTCCCAATCGTAGATTATCAATAATTGGGCGAGTCCAAAAGTGCGACTCTTGGGGAATAATGACAATTTGTTCCCGGATACAATCAAGAGAAAGGTCTAATAAATTGTAATTGCCAATGCGAATATTACCAGACTGAGGCTGATATAAACCTGCAATAATTTTGGCTAAGGTACTTTTTCCACAACCAGACTTGCCAATTAAGGCAATAACTTGACCGCCGGGAAGAGCCAGGGAAAAGTTTTCTAAGAGTTCATTTCTGCCAGAATGATGAAAGTTGAGATTGCTGCAAATAATGTCAGCATTACTAGGAATTTTTACCGATGGTTTGGTATTTTTATCTTGAATTTCAGGAGTTGAGTCAATGACTTCAACTACGCGATCGATCGCCGATCGCGTGAAGGTTAATTGATTGACAAAACCAATGACACTGGCAATGAAAGTGAGGAAGTTTCTATTCATGGTACTCAAAGCCAACAATTGCCCAATACTCAATTCTTGACTGAAGACTAAATTGCTGCCAAACCACAGTAAAGTTATCTCACCAGCTAAGGAGAAAAAGCCCGAAAAAGTGTTATTTACAATTGCCACTTGATTCATATTAAAAGTAATATTGGCTTGTCTCCCATAGCGCACTTGAAATTCCTCCCAAAATTGAGGTGCAGCATTTTTAGCTTTCAAGACAATTGCACCTTTAAAAGTTTCCACTAGCAAGGCTGTATTTTCGGCAGCGACAATTAATAAACTGCTGATATTTTGTTTAAGTTTAGGTAGTAAAATTAGAGTTGAAATTGTCATTAATAAGCCAATCACTAAAGCAACTGCTAGTAACTTGGGGCTGTAGGCTAACATTAAACTCAGGGACATAGCAGCTACGAAAAATTGACTGGGAAGTAAGATAATAGCTTGAGAAATAATTTGATTAATTTGTTCAATATCTCGCAAGCGACTGGCAATTTCACCGCTGCGGTGACATTCGTAGTAAGCCATTGGCAAACCTAAGATAGTTCGGCAAAATTCTAAGATTAAATCTAACTGCAACCGCTGGGAAAAATGAGCAACTAAGTTTAGTTGTACGAATTTTAAACTGCTGTTAATTAAGTTCATTATTAAAACAGCAATAACTACAGCATTGAGTAACTTATTATCTCCTCTTACTAGCACGTCATCGGTGAGAATTTGTAGTAAGAATGGAGAGGCGAGAGCAAGTAAGGCTGAGACGAGATTAAGTAAGAGTGCTTCAGCGAGAATGTGGCGATAATTCCAGACTCGCAGTAAGAAACGGTGGAAGGTGCTAACGCGATCGCGATCGTCAATTTGTGCTAGAAATTCGGGGTGCGGTTCTAGCAGTAACATCACGCCATTTTGCCAACTTAATTGCAGTTCTTTTCTGGATAAATAGCGGATGCCAAAACCAGGATCGGCGATGACGTAATTGCTGCCTTTGCGGCCGTATAAAATCACCCAGTGAGAGCCTTTCCAGTGAATGATTCCTGGTAACGGGACGACTTTTTTATCGATTATTTCTAAGGAAGCTTTTACGCCTCTGGCATTGAATCCAAGGGTTTTAGCGCCTTGTTTGAGATTGAGTAATGTGGTTCCTAAAGCGCCAGTACCGGAGACTTCGCGGGTTTTACTGAGGGTGAAAATTCGACCGTAATATTTGGCAATGGCTGCTAGGCAAGCTGCGCCACAATCTTCTTCGCTATGCTGTAAGATAACTGGGTATTTCATTCAATTTCATGGTTAGTTAACTGTTAACTGTTAACTGTTAACTGTTAACTGTTGTTGGTTCATTAATGGCGGTGCGATCGCGAGTACAGAAGGCACAATATTGGGGGCGGCTAATCTCAGAAATCCGTAGCCAATGCCAGCAATTCCTGTCATCAAACCTAGATTTTCTACTCGCTGCGGTACGTCGCAAATCCAACCGTATTGGGCAATACTTTCAATCGCATTAAGAGCAATATTATTGATTTCCGATCGCCCGGAAGTATTCAATATTTGCCGATCGCAATTCAGGAATTCCAGATTGCCGAGATCGCCATTGCACAGAGAATGATTGTTACCAAAACCGCGCGCGATCGCAGTCTCCCGCGCCGCATCGATCTCAGCCAAAATTTCCCCATCCTGAAAATGGCGGAGTGAATGCAATCGCCCAAAACCGATACCGGGTGCGCCGTGACTCCATCCCAAGCTGAAAAATTGAGTGCGATCGCGCTCAAATCGCAAATCAGGCCAGTTTTTTACCTTTTCTGAAAACAAACTACGCTCGTAAGCGATCGCACCCAGCGCCGCTGAGTGAAAACGTTCCGCACCTGTCAGCGCTGCCAACTCCAACAGCGCCCAAGCAATACCCGCCGCACCGTGAGAAAATCCTGTCAGCGGTTGACATCCGGGAATTGTCCGCCAACCGACTCCCTGGGGCATTTTTTCAGCTTTTTCGAGGATGCGATCGCCACACAGAAGCGCCACTGTTTTAATGCGATCGCCCCCAACACAGCAATGCAGACTCGCCAAAGCCCCAATACACCCCGCCGCGCCGCCAATAATATCTAATTGCTCATCCTTAGAAATCAATGCTGGCAAGCTTTCCATCCATTCAACAGCCATGTATAACATCTCTGGCTGCTGCCACAAACTACCCAAGTGAGTCAAAGTATAAATCAACCCCGCCCAGCCGTTAAAAGCGCCAATTGATGAAATCAGCCTGCCCTCATATTCGACTTGGTGCAGTACCGATCGCATCCCTGCCTGGGCTAATTCCCGATAGCGATCCTGTTTTGTCACCGCACCCAAATAAGCCAGAAACAACGCTACACCGGGAATCCCATCCCACAAATCCCACCCCAAAGGGCTAACTGCCCAGTGGCGAGTACCCGTAAAAACTGGCCCAATCCAGCCCGCCAAATCGCCTGCACGCACGGCTAAAAACTCCAATCTGTCGCCGATCGCACTTGCTGCTTGCAGGCACGCCAACTCAGCCGCCCGATCGTCTGCTGCTGCCACCTTTGGCATCGCGTAACTAAGTGACTTCCCCGGTTCCACCACCATGCCTAACGTTGTGAGAGAAGTGCGAATAAACCATAGCTGGCGCTCTAAATCGGCTTCATTCATGGCTTGTAGGCGCTGCTGCACCAACTCTAGCCCCGACTCGTCAAAAAAATCGCGAAAACATTCGCCGTTACTCGCCCACAGATGGCGCGAGTTGGGATACGTTGTGAGTTTGGGAATATCACCTTGCCACAAAGCCGCTTTCTCAGCCGGGATAACGCGCTCTAGGTATGGCAGCGCGGGGACTTCTACCCAAAGTTTATCGAAAAGGCGATCGCGATCGAGAGCATCCCGCAACAAATTTGGGTGAAAGCTTTCTTGCAGCAACAACCCGTAACTCCGGGTTTCCCGCAGGAAAACGCGCACTTCGTCTGTCGCAAAGCGATCTAAAAAATTGCTAAATTCCTCTCTATGCTTGACGATTAGCCGATAAGTCGCAGTAAATCCCGTTGCGATCGCCTCCTGATATGCCAACGCATTCACCAACTCCCCCTGCAAGCGCGGTTGATTTTGATTCTCTCCGAGCGCGATCGCTTGCCGAGAAACCTTTGCTTCATCAGTGTTTGAGGCTTTCAATCCAATTTTCCGCCCCCTTCCCAACCTTTCGGGATTGCCACCGATCGCGCTCACATCCACCGCCTCTGCTGCGATCGCCTGGGGTTGTGGCAGCAAACCCACGCGCAGTACGGATTTGCCCATTTCTCGACGGGCGGGGAGAACAGAATTTGGCGAGTTTGGGGCAACTGGATGGGGGTGAAATAGGGATTCTAAGTCAATTAACACGGGGTGTTCCCCGGCTGCGATCAGGTTTTCGGCATGGAAATCAGTGCCTTGGATGGCGTGCAGTAGCGCTAGTAACCCGCCGAGGCGCTGGTAAAAGCGTTCGACGGCGGCGGGAGTTTCGCAACTGCTGGTATGGGCGAATTCTACCCATCCGTAACTGCCGCGATCGAGGATTTGCAAAGTGCGAAACTTTAGCTCACTTTTGGTATTAAGCCATGTGAGAATTTCTTGAAAGTGAGCGTCTACAGCCAGGGGTTTGGGCTTATAGGCGATTTGCCAGCCAGAGCTAAATGTGACGATCGCAACGCTACGGCCGCCGTTGTGAGCGTCACCCGCACCCGCTTTGACTTGTGCTAGAACTCCTAGCTCGATTTTGTGAGCAAAGTGAGAGATAATTGTTTCCCAGTCATCGCAGAGGCGCTGGAGGAATTCTAAACTGAGATCGACCCAGATATTTATACAAATGACCAATTGTTGCGCTAATACTGGGTATTCTTGCAGGATCGCGATCGCACTTTCGGGATCTTCTAACCGCTGTAAGAAGCTCTCAAAGCGCTGTTGAGGAGTTTCCCCTGCCAGTAAGCCTTGCAATCGCTGGGCATTTAGCTCTAGTGCCATTGTTGGGTTCAGCATCCAGAAGAAGCGATCGGGTAAAAATGCTAACAAAATTGATTCGATGGTAGTGCGATCGAAGGGTAGGGACGATGTTTTTCTATCCTTTACTAAGGCGGCAATTCCTTGGTGCAAGCGGTTTTTACCTTGGGCAACCAGGGGCGCGATCGCGATCGTAAAACCTTCTGCCTCCGCGCGATCGCCCATCGTAAAAGCCCGATCTAGTTCTTCCAACCAACTTAGAGGCTTTCCATGTCGCTTAGCTAGTGTTGAGACTGGTTCTCCCAACAGATACCGAAATTCTGCCTCAGTAATTCCCTCCAAAGCCAGTTTCTTATCAAAAAAAGTATCTTTTGTCAAGGGGTATTGCGATCGCCACCGCCGCCATCGGCGATCGGCTAACTCCCGATCAAACTCATCTTTGCAGCCAGCGCCCAAAGACGCAATCCTTTCCCTCAGCGCGATCGCCCGATACCAACTCTCCCCTTGAAATGCTTGTCTATCCATTGCCTTTACACCCTAACTCCTTGAATGCCAACAGTACCCCAATTCATTGCAGAGCCTTGATTTCGGGCAAAATTGGCGATCGCGCTTGACTTTATTCTATGATTATGATAATCATTATCATAACGGTTGTAAAGGCGATCGGCTCAAAGCTGAAGCTAAAAGTTAACAGATTAGCGCGAAAACATAATTTAACATCGTGCATTTTGAGTAGCTTAACAACCCTGTACAAATATTACACGATCCTCCGATTTATCAGAGGTCTGTGAGGAGTTTTAATGTTAAAAATTTTGTGCAATACTGTGCTATTCAGCCCAGTAACAATGTGTGCTGTCCTAGCAATTTGTGGGAGCGCGATCGCCGACGAAAAAGCATATTTCAGCCAAACTATACCCAATCAAATTGCCGATCCATTAGCACAGCCTAGCGCCAGTTCCGAGCCAATGGATCAAGTTACATCAGTCTCCCAACTATCCGACGTACAACCCACAGATTGGGCATTTCAAGCATTACAATCATTAGTAGAACGCTACGGCTGCATTGCAGGATACCCCGACGGAACCTATCGCGGCAATCGCGCTCTAACCCGTTACGAATTCGCCGCCGGATTAAACGCTTGCTTAGACCAAGTTACCCGCTTAATTGGCAGTAGCACAGCTAATTTAGTCACCAAAGAAGACCTAGCTACCCTCCAAAAATTACAAGAAGAATTCGCCGCCGAACTTGCCACCTTACGCGGCAAAATTGACACCCTAGAAGCTAGAACTTCCGAACTCGAAGCCAACCAATTTTCAACCACCACAAAATTGATAGGAGAAGTAATTTTTGCCGTCACAGACGTATTAGTTGGCGATGGCGAAAAAGTCAGCCTGCCCTTATCACCCCTCAACCCATTTACCGGCGCACCAAGAGAAAGATTTAGAGAGTTTACTACCGACGATCAAAGCACCGTTTTTGCTAACAGAGTCCGGCTAGAATTACTAACCAGTTTTACCGGACAAGATCAGTTAAAAATTCGCCTGACAGCGGGTAATTCAGCACACCCTGGCCGACGCGCACCTGACAATATTCGAGGCTTTGAATATGGGCCAAACCCAGTTACAGCTTATCAATCTGGCGGCGATCAAGCTGATGTAGCCAGAACAAATGAAGGTCAACAAACCTTTCAAGATATCAGCACATTATCTGCCAATAATACCTTTGGATTAACAGGATTAAGTTACGAGTTTCCCATTACTTCTCGCTTGCAAGCCGTGATTATGGCAAAAGATGGCGAACACATGGAATATGTGCCGACAACATTCAGCCTATTTGATGATGGCAATGGCGGAACTCGTTCTCTATCTATTCTCGGTCAACGCAACCCAATTTATAGCCTGGGCGGATTAGGTGCTGGCGCTGGATTGACTTATGAATTTAGCGAAAAATTGAGTCTCAGCGTTGGATATTTAGCTGGAACTGCGGAAAATCCCACTCAAGGAAATGGCTTATTTGACGGGAGAAATTCCGTTCTCGCTCAGTTAACATTTAACCCCACCCCTAACCTATCTTTGGGCTTAATTTACAACAAAAATTATCAAGTAGGCAGTCCTCTATTTAACAATGATGTCGGGACTTCATTAGCCAATAGTCCAATTTTCTTGACCGATAAATATGCCACAAATTCCTATGGTTTATCGGCCTTGTGGCAAGTTAATCGTAGATTTGCGATCGGCGGCTGGTTTAGCTATACTGATGTTAAAAGTTTTGGAGGAACATTAGCCCCTGGTACGCCCTTTGAAACTCGTTTTAGCAGCAGCAATGCTGATATTTTTAGCTACGGTATCACCTTAGCTTTTCCTGACCTGGGAAAAGAGGGAAATTTAGGAGGGATTGTGATTGGTGTACCTCCTTATGTAACTAGCGCCAAAACCCCTTCTCCCTTCGATGAACCTCAAAGCGTACCGGGAAATCGGGCTGGTTATGACACTAAAGATTTAGTCAGGCGAATTCCCGATCGCACTACTCCTTTTCACATTGAAGCTTTCTACGTTTATCGCCTCACGGATAATATCTTACTCACTCCTGGTTTGATTTGGTTAACGGCTCCTAATCAAAGTAACAAAAATCCTGATGTTGTGATTGGAACCTTGAGAGCTACATTCCTTTTTTAAATGTAGTCAGAAACCGCGTTTCTTGATCTGGGATCGGAAACCGGGTTTCTTCCTAAATATCTCGTTCAAAATCCAATTTTATCGAGAAACCCGGTTTCTTTACCTTTATGCAGTCATTTCTACCCACTGCTGTATTCTTAGGCCCATCTCTCAGAATTGATGAAGCTAAAAAAATTCTCCACGCCAACTATTATCCTCCAGTTCGGAGGGGAGATATTTATCGAATTATCCCATCTGGCATTGAAACTATTATTTTAATTGATGGAGTATTTCATCAGGAAAGACCTGTTTGGCAACGCGAAATTTTGGACGCAATTAATGCCGGAATTAAGGTTTATGGTGCATCAGGGGTAGGAGCATTGAGAGCCGCAGAATTACATGAATTTGGCATGAAGGGTTGCGGCACAATTTTTGAATGGTATCGAGATGGAATTATTGATGGAGATGACGAAATTTGGCTAACTTATGGTGACGATTCCCATAACTTCTGCCCGATTTCAGAACCGCTAATTAATATCCGCTATACTTTACTTAATGCTGTTAAAAATGGCTGTTTAACAGCAGAAAAATCAGCAGAACTAATTGAGTTTGCCAAACAATTATATTATCCCGATCGTTCCTATCAGCAGCTTCTTAAAAGTCCAGTTTTACAACAGCTATCTCCCTTAGATTTTGCTGAGATCAAAACTTATCTAATGACACAACAAGTGGATCTAAAAAGGCTGGATGCTATGCAAGTGCTGAATTGGCAATCTGAATCTTCCCAGAAACAAGAGATTATCTCTAGTCAGCCGCAGCAATTAGAATTACCAGTGCCAGAAATTCTCAGTAAAATAGTTGCAATGACAGGCTTTATTGGCAGCGATCGAATTTGCACAGGTAGAGAACTTTTATTGGCAGTAAAACAGGATGTTAACTTGCTAAAAGAGATGCAAATCACTTTATCAAAACACTGTTTTATTCAGGAGTGGGTAAAGCAAAATAGCATTGTTTATCCAGAAGATAATTTAGAGTTTGACTTGGCTGAGTGGGAAAAAGTACATGAGATTGTTTGCGATCTAAAATGGTTGCAGTCGAATGGTTTAACTTTTTGTAGCTATAGGAAATTAATGCGCGATCGCCTAGCAATTGATTGGATAATTAACCAAGGCCCAGAATATTTTGGAATCAAGGGAAATTTAGAGCAATCTATTCAGGAAGAATTGCTAATTACCAACAGTAATTTATCTTATCTCTCTCAGGCAGAATTAACTGCTTTACGGTACAAAATATCGCAACGTTATTTCATTTTAGAATGGGCAACCCAAAACAATATTTTTCCCGATCGATCGCTAAAAACTCACCTACAAAAGAAAGAGCAAGAAAGTATATCTGCTAATAGCTTTAACAATTTTAATAAAATTAGATCGCAAACTATAGCATTTGAAGAGTGGATTGTCAACCAAGGCCCCAACTATTTTGGAATTAGTTGGAGTTTTTCTAATGCCTTATGCCAAGAATTACAAATTACTGGAAAAGCCGCACACTTACTCGAAAACAACTAAAAAAATATGGATGTACTTACTAAAGCTTATGCGATTGGTACTCACCGTTTAATCTCACCTGAACAAACCTTAGCAAATATCCACCCTTACTTACCAGCAGCAGGGATTACTCGTTGTGCAGATATCACTGGTTTAGATCGAATTGGCATTCCTGTTTATTGTTCTATAAAACCCGGTGGGCGCTTGGTACAAATCCACAACGGTAAGGGATTATCTCAGATGGCGGCTAAAGTCTCAGCGCTAATGGAAGCAATAGAAGTTTTCCATGCTGAAAACCCATACTGCAATTTTTATAGCAGCAGTTTTAATGATATTAATGTTAGCGATCTATCAATAATTTCACCTAATATTTTACCACTTTACTTATCCCATAATTTCTTTAGCAAAGACTTAATAATCGACTGGATTAAAGCAGAAAATTTGCAGAAAAATGAAAGTGTATTGCTACCTGCAAGCGCTGTCTATCTGCGATCGCCGTCGCTGTATGGCTTTTCCTCAAATGGTCTTGCTAGTGGCAATCATATTGTAGAAGCAACCCTACATGGGCTTTATGAGTTAATTGAAAGAGACGCAATAGCTGGGGTGAGTATTAATGGCAAAATTGACATTAAAAGCTGTCAAATTATCGATCTAAATACGGTGGATGATGAGTTGATATGTTCGCTAATATATCGGATTAAATCTGCTAATTTTAAGCTGGTATTAATCTGGCTAAAAAGTTGTATTTCAGTTAATACTTTTTGGGCAATTATCCTTGACAAAAATCCCTTAACTCCTGCAATTATGGTCAATTTCGGTTACGGAACACATCTAAGTGTTTCTGTAGCTGCGGCACGGGCAATTACTGAGGCTGCTCAATCTCGCTTGACATTTATTTATGGTGTTAGTGAAGAGTTGGCAGAGCCACTTCCTCGCGATCGTAGCCAGACTTATTATAAAATTTATGCTTATTTTGACCGTTTACAAGCAACAGCATCTTGGCAGAATTTCAGTAGTCTAGCTGGTAATAATTTAAGCGAAGATTATAATTATATTTTGCGATGTCTGTGGGAAAGTGGATATAAAAATATATTCCGAGTCAATCTAACTCGGCCGACATTTAATATTCCAGTTGTTAAAGTTTTAGTGCCGGGGTTACGATATAACCCTTCCATAACCGGGTAATTTTTCTGGTAGTAAATGCGTCTTTTTGTGGAACAGATGCGATAATAATGATAATCATTATTATCGCATCTGTTCCTATGTCATCCACAAATAACGTCGAGTCCGCCATTTCCACCGACAACAATCAAAACCCCTCCCTGACAAGCATCCGTCCCCGCCGCCTCCGCCGTACACCAGCTTTGCGGCGCATGGTACGAGAAAATCACTTAACCGTTGACGACCTCATCTATCCCCTATTTGTAATGACAGGGGAGGGGCAAAATTTCCAGTAATACCTGAAAGCCAAAAAGACGACAACGGCAGCGAAAGTTACAACCCCGAAGGATTAGTACAGAAAACGGTCAAAGCTATCAAAGAAATTGTACCAGAAATAGTAGTAATTACTGACGTAGCCCTCGATCCTTTTACCACTCACGGACACGACGGCTTAATTGACGAAAACGGTAAAGTCCTTAACGATCCAACAGTAGAAATTCTGGTAAAAATGGCAGTTTCTCAAGCCGTTGCCGGCGCAGATATGGTAGCACCTTCTGACATGATGGATGGGCGCGTAGGCGCAATTCGTAAAGCCTTAGATGCCTCTGGCTACTTCGATGTCAGTATTCTGGCTTACTCCGCTAAATATGCCTCTGCCTATTACGGCCCCTTTCGAGATGCCCTCGATTCTGCCCCTAAATTTGGTGATAAAAAGACTTATCAAATGGATGCGGCAAACGCTAGAGAAGCCTTGAAAGAAGTTGCTTTAGATATCGCCGAAGGAGCAGATATTGTGATGGTTAAACCAGCCTTAGCTTACTTAGACATTATCTGCCAAATTCGAGAAGTAACTCAGTTACCTGTTGCTGCTTATAATGTCAGCGGTGAATATGCGATGATTAAGGCCGCTGCACAGCAAGGATGGATTGATGAAAAGCAGGTAATTTTAGAGACTTTAACCAGTATTAAACGGGCGGGTGCTGATTTAATTTTGACTTATTTTGCCAAGGAAGTTGCTTTGATGCTAAGGTAAGGGAGATTTTTCCACTGTCGATGAACATTGAGAGGAAAATCGACCCTCATCTAGTGTAAGATTTTTGATGCTTCCCATCGGACGGCACTAGAAGGCTCAATCAGTTCTCCTGCTCATTTAAAGCCAATTCCTGAACTAGAAAGCCCGAAAGTGCCAGAAAGCCTACCGTTGCAATCTCAACGCTTATCCTCAACCTTATGGATCTCAAATCTTTAATTCGCGACATCCCAGATTTTCCTAAACCAGGGATTCTGTTTCGAGATATTACTACTCTCCTGCGCGATCGCGAAGGACTACGCTACACCCTTGACACTTTAACCGAAAAGTGCTCTGGGCTGTCCGCTGATTATATCGTTGGTATGGAATCGCGGGGCTTTCTCTTTGGCGTACCTTTAGCTTATAAATTGGGTATTGGCTTTATTCCCGTCCGCAAACGCGGTAAACTGCCAGCAGAAATTAATTTTGTTGAGTATGAGTTAGAGTACGGCACCGATCGCTTGGAAATACACCAAGATGCTATTGAACCAGGCAGTCGCGTGTTAGTTGTAGACGATTTGATGGCCACTGGAGGAACAGCGGTCGCTACAGGTCAGTTATTACAGCAAGCGCAGTGCGAAATTGTAGGTTTTGCCTTTATCATCGAATTAAAAGATTTAGGCGGTAGAGAAAAGTTACCAGATGTGCCAATTGTGACATTAGTTGAGTATTAATTGTTAGTTGTTAGTTGTTAGTTGTTAGTTGTTAGTTGTTAGTGGTTAGTTGTTAGTTGTTAGTTGTTAGTTGTTAGTTGTTAATTAGGTGGACATGATTAAACTTAACTATGTCATCGCGAGTATAATGATGATACTATTGCGAGCATAATATATGTCATTGCCAGTATAATATATGTCATTGCGAGCGAAGCGAAGCAATCGCGAAGGCTTGAGATTGCTTCGCTTCGCTCGCAATGACAGGAACTTCTCAATGACAGAAATTTCCTGATGACAGTTAATAGTTGCTAACTAGCTTTATTTACTAATAACAACTAACAACTAACAACTAACAACTAACCACTAACAATTAATACTCAACTAACAACTAACAACTAACAACTTCTATGACTTCTATCAAATTAAATCGTAATTTACGGGTCTTAAATTCACTGTTTGCCAGCGAGACATTTGCTTATATAGTTAAGCGGCTACTACAGGCAATTTTGACACTGTTTTTGACATCTGCCCTCTGTTTTACTATTATTCAACTAGCTCCAGGCGATTACTTAGACACCTTGTATCAAAATCCCAAAATTGCACCAGAAACTGTTAAGCAACTAGCACAACAATTTGGCTTAGATAAGTCTTGGATTGAGCAATATTGGCGCTGGCTTTTGCAAATCCTCACTCAGGGAAATTTTGGTAAAAGTTTTGTTTATGGGCGAGATGTAGCTGAATTGTTATGGGAACGAGTACCTGCAACTCTAGTAATGGCGATCGGTTCTTTAATTGTAACTTGGGCGATCGCAATTCCCTTGGGGATTATCGCTGCTGTTAACCAAAATCGCTCTACAGACAGATTTTTACAAGTAATTAGCTACACTGGTCAAGGATTCCCCAGCTTTATTACAGCTCTACTTTTGCTATTTCTAGCACAGAACACTTCACCTCTTTTTCCTGTAGGCGGGATGACAAGTATCGATCATGAAGATTTATCTTTGTGGGGCAAAATTATCGATTATTGCTGGCATTTAATTTTACCAACTGTAGCTCTAAGTATCACCAGCTTCGCAGGTTTGCAAAGACTAATGCGGGGGCAATTATTGGACGTACTGCGACAAGATTACATCCAAACTGCGCGGGCTAAAGGTTTGCCAGAAAATCGAGTGATTTACGTTCACGCTTTACGGAATGCGATTAATCCTCTGATTACACTTTTAGGATTTGAGTTTGCTAGCTTGTTAAGCGGTGCATTTATTGCGGAACTTTTTTTCAACTGGCCAGGTCTAGGTAAACTTACCTTAGATGCTGTCACTAATCAAGACTTGTATTTAGTGATGGCAAGCTTGATGATGGGGGCTGTAATGTTGATTGTGGGTAACTTATTAGCAGATCTACTCCTTAAGGTAGTTGACCCCCGCATCCGCCTAGAAAATCTTAAGTAATAAGCTGAATAGTAAAAGAAAATTCAATCTTTGAATTTAAATTTTGCTGCCTTTTGCAATCGATCCCCTGTTAATATTATTTCATAATCATCTTTAACTTTAGATCGGGATTGCACTATGGCAGAAATTATCGGTACCCCTCAAGCAGATAGCATCGGAGGTTTACCAGAGGATGACAGAATCTTTGGGTTGCAAGAGAATGACACAATTTCTGGCAACTCTGGTAACGATTCTATTTATGGCGGTAAGGAAAACGACTTTATAGATGGAAACTCCGGTAGTGACTCTCTATTTGGGGATCTAGACAACGATACTGTCAATGGCAATGAAGATAACGACTCTATCTATGGCGGTAGAGGCAACGATTTGCTGGCCGGTAACTCTGGTAGCGATGTTTTATTTGGTGATAGAGGTGCTGATAATCTTACTGGTGGAGAGGGGGCTGACGTATTTGTTCTTACCCGTTACGCTGATGGTGGCCCTTCACTAACTAGCGGGGGTTTAAGTCTGGCAGATGCAGATGTTATCAATGACTTTACAGACAATTTGGATCTGATTGGTTTGAGTGGAGGGTTGACCTTTGCTGACCTCAACTTGGTGGACGCAGGTAATAATACCTTTATTCAAGACCGAGTAACTGGAGAATTTCTTGCTGTCCTTGCAGGGGTTAACCGGAGTTTAATTTCTGCGGCAGATTTCACTACTAATAACTCTAGTGTTGTTCCTAGTCCTCTGCCTGGGCCTTCGATTACTGCCTATGGGCTGACGGCAAGTAATAGGATTGTAGGGTTTAATACTTTTGCTCCGGGAATCACGCTTAGGGATGTGTCGGTGACGGGGTTAGAATCTGGGGAAAGCTTGGTGGGGATTGATTTCCGCCCTGCTAACGGTCAACTCTTTGGTTTGGGTAGCAGCAATCGCTTGTACAGGATTGACCCCATCAGTGGGGCGGCGACTGCGGTGGGAACAGCACCCTTTAATCCCACTTTGACATCTGGGGCTACTGGTTTTGATTTTAATCCCACTGTCGATCGCATTCGGGCTATAAATGAGGCGGATCAAAATGCGCGGCTAAATCCTGATACTGGGGGAGTTGTGGATTTCAACACGACTACCGATGGTATTCAATTAGACGGAAGTTTGGCCTATGCTAGTGGCGATCGCAACTCTGGGGCAAATCCGTCGGCAGTGGGTGCAGCTTATACTAATAACTTTGCCGGGGCTACGTCAACCACACTGTATGCGATCGATAGCAATTTGGACGTTCTGGTGCGGCAAGTTCCACCTAACGATGGCGTACTTAATACCGTTGGATCGTTGGGTGTTGACGCTTCTAGCGTCCTGGGATTTGATATTAGAAGCGTTGGCGGTCAGGAGTCGGGTTATGCAGCCCTGAATGTTGGCGGCGTTTCGAGTCTATACAATATCAATTTGACCACAGGTCAAGCTACGGCGTTAGGTCAAATTACGAATGGGGAAGCGATCGTTGGTTTAGCATTGCCTTTGCCTACAGCCTATGCAGTTACAGGTAGAGATGGAGCTGAAAGAATTATCGGCTTTAATGCAGCAGCACCGCAAGCAGTCCTCAGCGATGTTGCTGTTACGGGGTTACTGCCAGGAGAAAGCTTGCTAGGGATTGATTTCCGCCCTGCTACGGGTGTACTTTACGGTTTGGGTAGCAGCAATCGGTTGTATGCGATCGATCGGGCGAGTGGCGTAGCAACTGTGGTGGGAACCGCACCTTTGAATCCAACTCTTACAATTGGGGCGACTGGTTTCGATTTCAATCCTACTGTCGATCGCATTCGGGTTATCAATGAGGCAGATCAAAATGGGCGGCTGAACCAGGAAACAGGGGCAGTTGTAGATTTTGATACGCTGATTGGAGGTGTCCAATTCGACAGAAATTTAGTTTACGCTGCTGGCGATATCAACGCTGGGGCAAATCCTACGGCGGTGGCCGCAGCCTATACTAATAACTTTGCCGGGGCTACGTCAACTACACTGTATGCGATCGACAGTGGTTTAGATGTTCTGGTAAGGCAAGTTCCGCCTAATGATGGTGTGCTTAATACTGTTGGTTCCTTGGGTGTTGATGCTTCTCGCATACTTGGCTTTGATATTAGTCCCAATGGGAATGCGATCGCTGCCCTTGAAGTCGGAGGCGTGTCAAGTCTGTATAATATTAATTTGACAACAGGTGCGGCTACGGCGATCGGTCAAATTGGCAATGGAACTTCCGTCAAAGGTTTGGCATTGACTTTGATTTAATGTTCGCTAATGGCTAATGGCTAATGGCTAATGGCTAATGGCTAATGGCTAATTGCTAATTGCTAATTGCTAATACTAAATCGGGCTTAAATGCCCGTTTATCTTTCAGTCCGCGCAGGCGGACTTTGTTTGTTTAGTAGCGGTTTCAACCGCCGAAGCATATTTTTGTTGCATTTTCCCTCTTCCCTCTTCCTTCTTCCCTCTTCCTTCTTCCCTAGCCCCTAGCCCCTAGCCCCTAGCCCCTCTTCCTTCAACAAAATGTTTTCCCAAGTTTTCTACTTATTGCGTTCTCGTTCTGATGGTAAATATCTAACTGCTCATCCCAATCAAGACACAGATGAGAGTTATTTGTTAATGTTTCGCGAAGACTTTGAAGCTCTCAGCTATCTAAATAAGTATGGTGCAGATGTAGCCGATCGCTTTGGAGTCGAATCTATTGCCGGTTCTCAATTACAAAGCTTGCTCAAGCGTTGGGGATTTAACGGTGTGGGCATTGTTCAAGACCCATTATTGCCGAGGATTGAGTTTTTGTCTGTGCGTTAAGGCGATCGCTTTTCTCAATAGCACTGTTGAGCTTATGACCCATATATAGCGCAACTTGTGGATTTTGTCAACCATTTGACCCTATATCTGACATGGCCTATAGTCATAGTCTATTGATTTATTGTGATACGAGCAGACTGTAATCATGGTTCGAGAACTTGAGCGGACGAGTCAAAACGACACCCAGAAAAAGCACACCTTCCCGGAAACTGCACCTGCGGCCAATCCGGTGTTTTTCAGGACTTATAGCCGCCGCACAGAAAACGGGCGGGAGACGTGGGAGGAAGTGTGCGATCGCACGGTTCGCGGTTTAGCCAAACTCGGCAATCTCACCCCCGCAGAAGCGGATCTCCTACACCGGATGCAAAGCCAACTTAAGGCCCTCACCTCCGGTAGATGGCTGTGGGTGGGGGGTAGCGAGTGGATTGAAGCACCAGAGAATTTTTCCGGGGCCTATAATTGTTCATCCACAAATATCGCTGACTGGCGGGCTTTCGGGCTATTGATGGATTTGGCAATGATGGGCTGCGGTACTGGGGCGGTTCTCGAACCCAAATATATTAACCAACTACCGCCAATTCGGAATCGTTTATTAGTTGAATTGCAGGGAGAAATTGGCACTACTCCCGCTCAATTGCGGCGGGAAGAAACTGAAGTCAAAGTAGAGGGAAATCAAGCAACCATCTATGTAGGAGATTCTCGCCAAGGTTGGGTTAAATCTTATCAAAGTTTGCTGGAATTGTCAACTGATGAAAGATTTTCAACCGATGTGCAAGTTGTCATCGAATTGAGCGATGTCCGCCCGGTGGGAGAACCATTAAAAGGCTTTGGCGGTGTCGCTAATCCGGTGAAATTGGCAGAACTTTATCATCGCTGTGCCGCTATTTTGAATAAGGCTTTAGGACGGCAATTAAATTCTGTTGAATGCTGTTTATTGATTGATGAAGCAGCGGTGACAATTGTTGCCGGCAATATTCGGCGTAGTGCAGGGATTCGTCAGGGAGATAGCAACGATCCCCTATTTTCTAATGCCAAAGATAACCTATGGCAACAAGATGCAAATGGTAATTGGCGAATAGATCCAGAGCGTGATGCTTTAAGAATGGCAAATCACTCTCGTGTTTTTCATTACAAACCCACCTTAGAAGAATGTATTGATGCCGTTCGTAAACAGTATTATTCTGGTGAAGGTGCAATTCAATGGGCTGGTGAAGCGGTAGCCAGATCTAACTGCGATTTGCTATCAACTTCTGCACTGAAACTAGAATTTTTGAAAGCATATAACGATGGAAAGGCTAAAGAGTGGTTGCAGGAAAATTATCCTCATATCAATTCTGAGGAATTAGGGCATCGTTTAGCCCGTATGGGTTTGAATCCATGTGTTACGGCTGATACTTGGGTTCATACTGAGTATGGTGCAAGACAAGTCAAAGACTTAATTGGAGTGCAGCAAGCTGTCTATGTCAATGGAGAACTTTTCAGCACTACCCCAGAAGGCTTCTTTTTCACTGGAGTTAAACCAGTGGTTAAAGTGCAAACCAAAGAGGGTTATAGCTTAAGGTTGACAAAAAACCATCAAGTTTTGAAAGTAACAGCACAGACCCAAAAAAAGCAGTATTCTGAATGGTGTGAGGTTGGCGATCTTAAAATTGGCGATCGCATTCTAATTCACAATCATCGTAATCTTCAATCTTGGGATGGTGTTGGTAGTTTTGATGAAGGATGGCTCTTGGGTAGTTTACTAGGAGATGGCTGTTTTTCTGTCAATCAAGCCAATCACACCTATCAAGCTAAATTGAGGTATTGGGGCAATACTCAAATAGAAATGAAAGAGTATGCCTTAACGCTGGTGAATAACCTGCCTAAACCTCCTCAATACACCAAAGATTTGCAAGGAATTTATCATCCCAACAACAAATACTATGAGGTTAGCTCATCAAGTTTAGCTCGTCTTGCTAAGAAATTTGGTTTGGATCATCATTCCAAAGTAATCACTCCTGAAGTTGAGCAGGCAAGTTATGAATTTTATCGTGGATTCCTCAGAGGCTTCTTTGATGCTGATGGAAGCGTTCAAGGAACTCAAGAAAAAGGAATTAGTGTTCGGCTATCTCAAAGCAATTTGCCTGTTTTAGAAGCTGTACAAAGGATGCTGTTGCGTTTAGGTATTGGCTCGACAATATATCAAAATCGCAGAACAGAAGGATTCAGAATGTTGCCTAATAGCCAGAAAAACTTGGCGGAATATTTCTGCAAGGCATCCCATGAGTTGGTCATTGCTAATGACAATATCTATGTATTTCAACAAGTAATTGGGTTCCAAGAGCCAGAAAAATCACAGTTACTAGCAAGCCTACTATCTGGGTATAAACGCAAGTTTAACCGTGAGAGATTTTCGGTTGAGATTACTGCAATTATCTCTGATGGAGAAGAAGCAGTTTATGACTGCACCGTACCAGGGGTTTCTCAGTTTGATGCTAATGGATTTGTGGCTCACAATTGTGGGGAAATTATTGGCGCAAATTTTCACTGTGTCAGTGGTGAAACTCTACTCATTACTAGAGATGGAATTCACCCAATCAAAGATGTTATCGACTTAGAAATTGAGATATGGAATAGTCAAAAATGGAGCCAAGTTACACCCTTTAAAACAGGTAGTCAGCGTAAACTATATCGAGTGCAATTTGGAGATGGCTCTTACTTAGATGCCACAGAATATCATAGATTCTTTGTCAAAGATCGCTTTGGTAAAGTGTACAAAGAAGTTCAAACCAAAGATTTGATGGATGTCAGTCACTATGCCATTCACACAGAGCCTTTCACAATTAAGTATGAAGATGGTTTGAATGTAGATCCTAGTTACGCCTATACTTTAGGAGTAGCCGTAGGAGATGGAACTACAGATCAAAATGACAATGCCAAAATTAGACTTTACCAAAAGAAGGCAGCTTTAGTAGTATCAGGAAATAAGTCACCGGAAAGAACATATAGCTATTTACCTGCTTTTACCGATGTGACAGATTTAGGCTTTTCTGGAGAATTGCTGAAAGCATTAAAAACTAATGCAGAAGCATTGAATGTAATTGCCAGTTGGAATCGTCAAGCAATACTGCATTTTATTGCTGGCCTAGCTGATACAGACGGCTCGAATACAAGTGGCAACGGTATCAGGATTTATATCTCTGATTACAAGCGAGCTTACAGAGTTCAATTACTTCTAACAAAATGTGGCATTCGTTCATCAATCAATCTTTTTGCCCATAAGGGATCGATCACTAATTATGGCATCAGAAGTCGGGATTTGTATTACTTACAAATTACTGATTGTGCTGATATTCCTTGTCAGCGTTTAGATGTTAGTAAAGGAAGTAGTGCTAAATCTAAAGGCAAATGGCAGATTGTAAGAAATGTTGAAGAATTACCTGATTTACACGATACTTACTGCTTTAATGAACCAGAGTATCACAAGGGAGTTTTTGGTAATACTTTAACTGGAAATTGTAATCTTGCTGAGATTCATCTCAATCAAATTGACCCCAAAAACCTCAAAGAACAAGAAGAAGCCTTCACCGCCGCTGGATTATCAGTGGCCACACTTCTCAATCACAAATTTGTCGAACCCCGCTACAACTACAGTCGCGAATTAGACCCAATTGTAGGCGTGTCTTTTACAGGTTTGTTCGATTTCTTTGTCCATGCTTTTGGCGTTGATTGGCTGCGCTGGTGGGAACAAGGACGACCTGAAACTGAACAAGGAATCGCCTTTAAAGAGGGAGAAAAAGAGTATTTAACTCGTTGGCGGGAAATAGTAAATCAAGCTGTCTGGGATTACTGCGATCGCCATTCTCTCAAACGTCCAAATCGTTGTACAACCGTTCAACCTTCGGGAACAAAAAGTTTATTAACAGGTGCATCTCCTGGTTGGCATCCTCCGAAAGCACAGCGTTTTATTCGCCGCATTACTTTCCGCAAAAATGACCCCGTAGCCTTAGCTTGTATTGACTATGGCTACAATGTCATTCCGTCTCAATCTGACAAAGATGAAAATGGTAATTTGCTGAATGATGCCTTCGATCCACGTTGCACAGAATGGTTGATTGAAATTCCCGTTGCTGTACCTTGGGCCGATTTACCAGGAGCAGATAAAATTGAGATTGGCAAGTTTTCTGCGTTGACACAAATGGATTTCTACTTAAATGTCCAGTGTCATTGGACAACCCATAACACTTCGGCAACTGTAGAACTAAGAGCCGATGAAGTTGAGCCTTTAGGACAGCGCATCTACGAAGCTATTCAAAATGATGAAGGATACATTTCTGTAGCTCTCCTAGCGCGATTTGATGACCACCAATCGTTTCCTCGCTTGCCCTTTGAGCCAATCACCAAGGAACAGTATGAACAGCTTATAAAGGAGGTTATCTTGCGGCGGCATACGGATAATTTTCTTACAGCTTTGCTCCGCTACGATCGCGGTGAATTGCTAGAAGTTGGTCCCGCTGGTTGTGATTCAGATAAATGTACTTTCCCGGAACAAAAACCAACTTCTAACCGTTAAATTATTTTTGGGCTTTTGTCTTATAATTAAAAGCAGTGTGCTAGTTTTTGAACTTTGCCCACTGCTTTTATTTTTCACTACACCTATGGATTTATCAAGCAAGAATAAGAGTTTGAGTGGTGTTTATTTCATTCAAAATACTCTTGACAGTAAAGTTTATGTGGGAAGTTCAATTGATATAGAGCGGCGATGGTATGACCATAAAAACTTATTATCAAGGAGCCAGCATCATAGTAAACATCTGCAAAATGCTTGGAAAAAATACGGAGTAGAAAATTTTGAGTTTAAAATCATAGAGTTAGTTAATGAACCAACTATTTTAGTAGAAAGAGAGCAATTTTGGATGGACACTCTCCAATCTTACGATCCTCAATTTGGATATAATGCTAGTACAACAGCTAATATTTTTGTTAACTCTGAGTTTTTAGTTGCTCAACCTTCAAAAACAAAAGACTGGATAGTAATTTCGCCTCAAGGAGAAAAAAAATTTGTTAGAAATCTTTCTGCATTTTGCAGAGAAAATGGCTTGCATCGAACATCTATGGTTAACGTTGCATCTGGAAAAACCCTTACATCTGGCGGGTGGAAGTGTCAGTATGCTTACACCCCTAAACACCAAGATCGGCCGAGTAAGCGCTTCAAAAATTATGTTGTGACAGACACTGATGGCAACAGTCAAAAAGTTACCAACTTAAAGCTTTTTTGCGAACAAATGGGTTTGGATTTAGCAGCTATGTACTCAGTTGCTAGTGGAAATCGTAGTATCCCTAGTTTGTCACTCTAGGAAGAGTAAAATAGAAAGAGAAGTCTAAATGGGAGACACAGACTATGATACAGCCCAAAATTCCACAACCTACCATTAGTTTCATCGATCAATATTGTGAGAGTTATCAAAAAATATTTCCAGAAGTTAGAAGCTATGAAGCCTTTAAGCAAATTATTATGGGGATTTTGACACCAAGCAAGAGAAAAAGTTTAGTAACACTCTCTAAAATAATTGGATTAAAAAATAGTCAATCATTGCATAACTTTTTAACACAATCTCCCTGGAAATCGGAAGAATTAAGAACCCAGAGACTAAAAATTATCTTTAACTGGTTAAAAGAAGAAGCAATTGACATTATTATAGATGAGACCGGAGATCCAAAAAAAGGAAATAAAACTGAATATGTAGCTAGACAATATTTAGGAAGGCTAGGAAAAGTAGACAATGGGATTGTAAGTGTCAATATTTATGGAGTTAGAAGAAGTAATCATGGAGTCTGGATGCCAGAGGGGGAGGAAGTTAAACAGACTTCTTGGCAAGAATTTGACCGAATATTAAGTAAAGGTCAACAACAAAAAAGATATGTGTGTGAGATAATATTTGGTCACAGGAATAAATATACTTATTGGTATCTAACAACTGATCCCGAAACATTACCAGTCAATAGTACATCTTATGTAATGACTAATATTGACAAAATTAAATATCAAGATGTAGGCAATATTTATGGAGAAAGAACTTGGATTGAATATGGATTTAGACAAAGCAAATCTGAATTAGGTTGGTCGGACTTTCATGTAACCAAATACAATGATATTGCTAAATGGTGGGAATCTATTTGTTGTGCTTTTCTATTGGTTAGTATGAGGGCTATTTCAACTCAGTCTTCGGAATTATCTAACTTATCAAGTTGTCAATCTGAACTAAATAGTTATCTAGCTGAACATCCAGACTGGGATTTCAATCAAGGCTGGAAATCAATGCTAAATAATATGCAATTACTATTATTGCCACTATTAGCCCTCAAATTAGTAAAACCTTGGTTGAAGGTTTTTGAATCTCCTCTATTAGTTAGTAGTTTTAATACTTTAATTAGTCTGGTTAATCTCTGTGCTAATGCTTTAACAGGGACTAAATTAAATGCTTTTCACCAATTTTCTTCTGCCTAGAGTGACAAACTAGGGATACCTATAAAGGTTGGACTTGCCAGTATGTAGATTCGCCAAAACCACTCAAAGTCTTTCAGTCAACTAAAGAGTGGATTATTGTTAGCCCCGATGCAGAAATTTTTGAAATCAATAATCTCAGGCAGTTTTGCAAAAATCACGGTTTGAATGACAGTGCAATGATTCAAATTGCCAAAGGGAAGTTAAATAATTATAAAGGGTGGCTATGTGGTTATTCAGACTCGTCAATGCCAATAAAAACTCTCACGCAGCCGAAAGAATGGCTGATTATTACACCGGATGGCGAAAAATTACCTGTCAGTAATCTCAACAGTTTTTGTAAAACACACAAATTAGACTCAGGCTGTATGGTTAAAGTTGCTCAAGGAAAGTTTAAGCAACATAAAGGTTATCGTTGTTACCGCACCGATCGTCCTATTCCTACCTTAATTTCAGAAAAATTTAGTAAATCAGATCCACTGGTTATAGAAAAACCAGAAAAAATTAAGAAAAAGGTCATGCCTATAAGTCAAGGTGAGAAACTGCGTCAAATAAAATCCAATAGTTGGGTTGTGATTAATCCAGATGGTAAAGAACAGAAAATTATGAACCTCGCCAAATTTTGTAGAGAACATGGCTTAGATCAAGGCCACATGAGTAAAATAGCTCAAGGTAAAGGCCAATCTCACAAGGGTTGGAGTTGTCGTAAAAGTGACTAGAAAAATTAAAGCAGGACTTACGCAAAAAAACCGGGTTTCTAGGAAAAATCTAAGATTCTCAACGAGATATCTACAAAGAAACCCGGTTTCTACCTCGACGTGCATCAGTCCTGCTTAACGCTCAACCATTGACATAATAATCTCTAGTTCCTTTAGCATTCATCGCCTCTCCCAAGCGATTTAATCCATGTACATAAGCAGCAGTCCGCATCGAAATTGACAACTCCTGAGCAATTTTCCAAATTACCTCAGTTTCCTCAATCATTTTCAACTTTAACCGCTGATTTACTTCCTCCAATGTCCAATAAAGTCCGCTGCGATTTTGTACCCATTCAAAATAACTCACTGTCACTCCACCAGCATTCACTAAAATATCTGGGATGACTTTAACTCCCTTAGTTGCTAAAATGTTATCAGCAGCAGAAGTCGTAGGCCCATTAGCCACTTCAAAGATAAACTTAGCCTTAATATTATGCACATTCGCCTCGGTAATCTGATTTTCCAAGGCTGCTGGAACTAGCACATCAACATCTAAAGCTAAAAGTTCTTCATTCGTCAAAACTTCATGTTCGACAATGTTACAAACCGAACCTTCGCAATAAACTGCTTTGATACTGCGGTTAGATTCTTTGAATTGTCGAATACTAGGAATATCTAGCCCTTTTTTGGCATAAATTCCCCCTTGGGAATCGCTAACAGCAACTACTTTATAGCCAGCTTTCGAGAGTAATTCGGCGATTTCTGCACCGGCATTACCAAAACCTTGCACCGCCACAGTTGTATTTTGTGGTACTAAATCAAATTTAGGTAATAAGGTTTCAATTACAAAAAAAGCTCCCATTGCTGTCGCCGTATCTCGACCCAAACTACCGCCAATGGTGACAGGTTTACCAGTAACAACTGCTGGACAAAGTTTGCGGTTAATGATATTATATTGGTCGGCCATCCAACCCATAATCATCGGATTGGTGTAAACATCGGGTGCGGGAATATCGACATCGGGGCCGATAAAATCTGCGATCGCATCTATATAACCCCGACTTAATCGTTCTAATTCCATCTTTGATAATTCTTTGGGATTTAGGGTAATCCCTCCCTTAGCACCTCCAAAAGGTAGGTTTAAAACTGCACATTTAAAAGTCATCCAAAAGGCTAAAGATTGCACTTCATCCAGAGAAACTTTCGGATGATAACGTATTCCCCCTTTGGTCGGGCCTCTGGTGTCATCGTAGCGAACGCGGTAGCCTTGGAAAATTCGCAAGGAACCGTTATCCATTCGCACTGGAATTGATACGATTAAAGTAGATTTAGGATATTTGAGGCGTTCAGTTGTATCTTCTGAAAGCGAAACATATTTCAAGGCCTGCTCTAATCTGCGGCTGGCATCAGCAAATAATGAATCTGACATAAGAAGGAAGAAGGAAGAAGGAAGAAGAGAGAGAGAGAGAGAGAGAGAGAGAGAAGAAGGAAGAAGGAAGAAGGAAGAGGGAAGAAGGCTAATTGTTAATAGCTAACTACTAAAAAGCCACAAGTTAGATGGTAATTTAAACAATAGGTTTAATTAAAATCCGTCTACTTAATATTTTCCCCCCTTTTATTTAATTAAAACACAAGCTCGACCTGATTTAGCGATTTTCCTGCCAAGTTATGTCAATTTTTGTATATAATTTGCAACCTTAGTTGCTACTCTATGGTGACAAAATTTCAAAAGCGATCGCCTCCATTTTCCATTTAATTGACTTACCAAAAGAGCGATCCCCACATCTGCTACACCCATTCAGAATGCGGGTAGAATGTAAAGTTTTATTAAATCCCTATAAAAATTACAAATACATTAATAGAACTAGCGTAACCATTTATCGACTAAATTATAAGTTGTGGAAAAATGCCCACCTTTTTACATCGTGGGTTCTCAATCATCTATTACCTCTGCGAACAAATGCCAGACGATCGCTCGAAAACTCCCCGTCAAATCAGTCCAGAACAATATCAGCGCTTAAAAGCAGAGATGGTGGCTCCCTACCGAACTCTACGACAGTTTGTGTACGTCGCTTGCGGCGCTTCTGGTTTCATCGGTGGCCTGGTTTTTCTGGGTCAGCTCATGGTCGGTCGCGAAGTTGGCTCAGCGATCCCCAATTTTGCTCTGCAAGTCGGAGTTGTGGCTCTGATGGTGTGGCTGTTCCGCCTAGAGCAGCGATCGCGCCGCTCCTCCAAGTCAAAGTAACGAAACGCTACAAATCGTGACACAGCGACATCTGAAGCAATGAAAGTTCAGAATATAAAGAAATTATTACGAAAATCTTGATCCCTGACAAGTTTATGTCAATATCAGTATAGTTAAATTAGAGCTACCCAATTTAAAGGCTCTAACCATAAATCCCTTTTAATCGGTTCAATTGGGGTCAGCTTTCATAAAGACCCTAAAAATAACATCATAATATTAAGCTGAGCGCCAGCCTCCACCTATAGGAAGACTGGCGCTCATTAATTTAAGTGAGTTCTGCAACTTCTATCGGCTGGCCGTCAGGTCGATCGGGCCCGAAGTCCGAGTTTTGGTGAGTTGATTGCCGATCGCGAAAATGGTATTAGTACGAGTGGCATTGTAGAGGTCGTAACGCCGATTACCTCGGATGATATTTTTGCCAGGACTACCTGCGGTACCCAAGTCAGGTTGAGATTTAGCGATCGCCACCACCCCATCCCGCACATTATTTTCAATCAAATTACTACGGAGCATTGGCCGCGCCGAGTGAGAAATTAGTATGCCATCCCGATTTTCAATAATCCGATTTTCTGCAACCAAAGGCGATGCAGAGTCATTAATAGCAATCCCAAATCCTGTATTTTGAAATAAATTTCCTCGGATTTCACCTTGAGAAGACCGCACCGCAGAAATCCCATTACCATTATTCTGAGTAAAGACATTATTGCTAATTTTAGGACTGCTGCTACCCGTAATAAAAATACCTTCACGTTGGCTATTAAAAAAGGTAGAATTAGCAACAACCGGACTGCCAGATTCAACCCATAGACCCGTACCGCGAGTATTCGGATTAGTAACGGTGACACCGCTAATTTGGCTGCCATTTTCAGCTCTAATTGCCACATTTTGTCTAGCAAAACTCGGACTAATAAAGTTAGCGCCGCCAATAATTCGTACCGACTTACCTTTATTAACTTCGTCGCCGCGCAGAATTACATTAGGTTTGATTATTAGCGGGAAACTTTCCCCCGTTTGGGCGCTATAGTTACCCGGAGCTAGTTGAATTAAAGTGTTAGAATTGCTTTGCTGAAGAGCATAAGTGATGGTACGGTAGGGCACGGCTGGATTACCAGCATTAGCGCGATCGCTTCCCCTGGCTGGATCGACATAAATTGTTCTCACCTGTGGCGTTCTTTGGGGAGAATTTGCCCAAGTCGGGAGTGCTGTAGCACCCAAGGAGCCAACTAGCAAAGCAACAGCGGCGGCCGCAGACTGCTGGCTAAAATGGTTGAGGATGGTAAAGGGATTAAAGCGAGAATGCTGATTGCTCATGATGGTAATTCCTGATTTATGATTTTGGGTTTGCGGGGGACATTATTTATTGACTACATAAGCCCAAATCTTAAATCTGGTTAAAATTACAGAATGCTAATGAATCAACTGCTAATTGGCTATAGTTAAAGTAACAAGAGATTTGAGGATTAACTATGCACTTAAAAAAATTGGCACATATATGCACATTATTTTTAGCAGTAGGTGTAGGAATTGCCTTCTACAGCAATCCTGCGGTCGCTGCTGAAAAAGTGGTACTCAAATACACCATTATTCAAATGACTATCCCCGTCAGCGAACTGGAGAATTTTACAAAAACTGGACAAATGTCACCTGCGTTAGAGATGCTTTTGGGGAAGGCGAATAAAAACCCAGAGACAGTGCGCCGCGCTTTGAAAAAGCCTGTCAAGGTGAATAAAGGATTTTTAGAACAAGCGCTCAATAGTCAACCTGGGAAAATGATTTTAGATGAGGTTGGTCAGGTAATTCATCCTCCTTCACAGGATGCGGATCGGGAGGCTTTGCGATCGGCTTTAGTGTTATCCGCGAGTCAGGATAATGAGATTACTGTGATGGAAATGATTAAAAATTATCCAACGGATGAGGTTCATGTTGAGGGCGATCGCTTAGTTGAGGCTTATGGAAAAATTGCATCTTTGGCAGAACAATTGAACGGTGCAACTGAGCAATTACAAGATATACTAAATAAAATCCGTTTGCCAAGATTGTAGTATTTTTTAATCCTTGGCGGTGGAACAAGGATATTTAGTAATTAATAATTGAGATTACATAGATGAGGCAGATTTTCAGATTACACAGATTAGAAGATCGTCTGTGTAATCCCTGTAATCTTTAAAATCAGTGTTCGTATTAGAAGATCGTCTGTGTAATCCGCGTAATCCTTAAAATCAGTGTTCGTAATTAGTTAAACATTACTAATCAGTATATCTATCCGACGGCAGAGGCGAAAAAAAATCTCTCCTTAGTAAAATTCAAGAAGCAAACTCTTACAGAAGTTAGGCACCATCGACTAAAAATCAATGGTTACGAATAGATTTGCATAATTCCTGTATAAATTAAGGAACTTCATCCCGTGAAATTGAAAAGAATCATATCCCTAATTAAAGAAACTTTTAAAGAATGGCAAAAAGATAAAGCCCCTACCTTAGCGGCAGCTTTAGCATTTTATACAGTGTTTTCTCTAGCACCATTGCTAATCATCGTAATTGCGATCGCAGGATTAGTCTTCGGTCAAGAGGCCGCTCAAGGTCAACTTGTAGGGCAACTTCAAAGTTTAGTGGGCAAAGACGGTGCAGAAACCATCCAGCAACTTGTAGCTAATGCTTCCCATCGCCAGTCGGGAATTATCGCCACTGTCATTGGTGTGGCTACACTTTTGTGGGGAGCAACTAACGTATTTACTAATCTGA
Source organism: Kamptonema formosum PCC 6407 (assembly GCF_000332155.1). Taxonomy (GTDB): domain Bacteria; phylum Cyanobacteriota; class Cyanobacteriia; order Cyanobacteriales; family Microcoleaceae; genus Kamptonema; species Kamptonema formosum. The sequence goes on from NZ_KB235904.1 coordinate 1,090,070, forward strand.
AAGAAGCTCTTAACATGATTTGGAATGTTGAACCACCACCGGGACGCGGGTGGCTAGGTTTTCTGCAAGACCGGGTATTATCTTTTGCAATGATTCTCAGTATTGGCTTTTTACTCCTAGTTTCTTTAGTAATCAGCGCAGTATTAACAGCAATAAATCAGTGGTTAAATGGGTTACTGCATATCCCCAGTGGTCTTTGGCAACTGATTGATTTTGGTATCTCTTTTAGCGTGGTGACAGTGCTTTTTGCCTTGATTTATAAATTTTTACCTGATGTTAAACTGGTTTGGAATGATGTTTGGGTGGGAGCCGCGATCACCTCAGTCCTATTTACCATCGGTAAGTCATTAATTGGAATATATTTGGGTAGCAGCGGCATCGGATCGACCTATGGTGCTGCTGGATCGTTTGTAATACTTTTGCTTTGGATTAATTACTCGGCCCAAATTCTATTTTTAGGCGCAGAATTTACCCAGGTTTGGACTAACAGATACGGCTCCCGAATGTTAGCAAGGCGAAAAGCTAAGCTAGAAAGCAGCGACCAACCGTCAATGTCTCAGTCTGGGGGTCATTTTTAATATCTAAAATTAAGCCGGTTCGTAGAGGTACTCAAAGCCGTTACCGTCTGGATCGCGTGCGTAGAAGGAGGCTGTACCGTCGCGGTGCTCGTGGATGTGGGTGGCGGGGATGCCGTCAGCTTTGAGTTGGTTGTAGGCGGCTTCCATTTCCGCGCGATCGCGAAAAACAAACCCAAAATGCGGCCCTGCTTGGTTGTAACTAGGACTCAATAAGGCCAGTCCATCATCGCCAGCTTTCAGGTAGGCCCAGTCTGCATCTTTCCAGGCTAATTCCATTCCTAAGTTTTGGTAGAACTCGGCTGCTTTGTCAATATCTTTGACACAAATGGCGACGTGGCCTAATCGTTTCAGTTTCATCTTGAGTAAGGTTTATTGTTGTTAGGCAAACTAATATAGCTAGGGGCTAGGGGAAGAAGGGAATAGTAAGCAGGCTTTAGCAATGAACAGTAGGAATTACTTCTGTTTCAGTGGCTTCACGCTCTATCAATCTTGATTGAGCAGGAGGATGTAATCTAACCATCATAGCATAATTGCTCTAATTTTTCAAAGGTAGTGATATTACAAATTCAGTACCCACACCCAGAGTCGAACTACACATCAATTGGCCTCCATGTTTTTCTACCACAATTTGACGCGCGATCGCCAAACCCAATCCCGTGCCTTTGCCCACATCTTTAGTCGTAAATAAATGGTCAAAAATCTTCGGTTTCACCTCATCGCTAATACCCCGACCATTATCGCGAATCCGAATCACTACCGATTGCAGGGTAAACGCATCTTAATTTCAACCTAAAATATGATAAGATGAAGTATTTGGCTAAATCAAGTGTGTAATTCATAGGTACGATCGATGGCGAAAGGGTTTACTTCAACATTAACTTTCCAAGAAAAAACAATAGGTCTATCGAATCCGACCGACTTATTGAACGTTAGTTTTTTAAACCATTTTGAGGCATTGACCGATCCAAGAATAGAAAGAAGTAAAGAGAATTTACTAATAGATATTGTAGCCATTGCCATTCTAGCTGTCATCAGCGGTGCGGATGGATGGGTAGCAATAGAACTCTATGGAAAAGCTAAAATAGAAAAGTTTGTTGGCAGAGAGCATAGCTATTATCAACAAATAGAAGCAGGGCATCATCGAGTTGAAAAAAGACAAATTTGGACAGTGGCAGTCTCAGAGTTGCCACCTCTTTATAATCAATCATTATGGACTGGATTAAAAACAATTGTGATGGTCGTAAGTGAAAGACGTTTGTGGAATAAAACTACCACAGAAGTTCGGTTTTATTTAAGTAGTTTAGCCAGTAATGCCGAGAAGATTTCTCAAGCAATTCGCAGTCATTGGGGTATTGAAAATAGCTTACATTGGACATTAGATGTTACTTTTTCTGAAGACAAGAGCCGCATTCGTAAAGATCATTCTCCTGAAAATTTTGCTTTTCTACGTCGTTTAGCTGTCAATTTACTGAAACAGGAAAACGGATTCCCGATCTAAATTGATTCAGCTTTAAGAATTCAGAAGTTCTTAAAGCTCGATTTTAACTGGGTTAATTGCATCAGATTTAAGAGTTTTAAGAATGCTTCTCTCAGAGAATAGTTATGCACAAATATGATTTTATGTCAACTTAATTTAGATGCGTTTACCCTGCTGCCTGAATATAGTTCTTCTGTAACCTCATAACCAGACAGATTTGCGATCGTATCCATAACCTAGTTTCCTCTCTTAAAGAATAGTTAAAATAGTTGTTGCGTTATTAATTATAATGCAAACACCTAAGCCTAAGATGGTTGTCGGAGATCGTCTCGCCTAGAAGTTATAGAACTATATTTAGTATTCAATCTATGATTTAGTATTCAATCCGGCGCGATCGCCAACTTGGTACTCACTCCATCGACCGAAATTTATAGCGATCGCACCCCGATCTGTTTCTAAACTGACAATAAGCGCCAAGGCTTAGCCAGCCGCAGACATCGCCTCCCCCACCTCCCCCCAAACCGCAAAACCCCCGCAATAATTTGATACCCTAAACTAATAGTCTTGGGAACGGTACAGAAGAGTGGAAATATCAATAGGGCGCGGCAAAACAGCTCGCAGAGCTTACGGCATTGACGAAATCGCGCTAGTCCCCGGACAGCGCACCCTCGATCCAATTTTGGCAGACACCCACTGGCAGATCGGAGGCATCGATCGCGAAATCCCCATCATCGCCAGTGCAATGGACGGAGTAGTAGATGTCCGCATGGCCGTACTCCTATCTCAGCAGGGAGCGCTAGGCGTACTCAACCTAGAAGGCATCCAAACCCGCTATGCCGATCCCCAGCCAATATTAGAGCGCATCGCCTCCGTCGGCAAAGATGAATTTGTCGGCTTGATGCAGGAACTCTACACCGAACCGATCAAGCCAGAATTAATCCAGCAACGTATTCAAGAAATTAAATCTCAGGGAGGAATTGCCGCCGTCAGCGCTACCCCCGCAGGCGCAAGCAAATACGGCTCAGCCGTTGCCCTAGCTGGAGCCGATTTATTTTTCGTACAAGCAACAGTCGTCTCCACCGCTTACCTTTCCCCTGAATCGGTAACGCCTCTGGATCTGACTCAGTTTTGCCAACAGATGCCTATTCCAGTCATCTTAGGCAATTGCGTCACCTACGAAGTTGCCCTAAATTTGATGAAAACTGGCGCGGCTGGCATTCTCGTAGGTATTGGGCCCGGTGCAGCTTGCACATCTCGCGGTGTTTTAGGCGTTGGCGTTCCCCAAGCGACAGCAGTCGCAGACTGTGCGGCGGCGCGGGACGATTATTATCAAGAAACTGGCAAGTATGTCACTGTCATTGCTGACGGCGGCTTAATTACTGGCGGCGATATCTGTAAGTGCATCGCCTGCGGTGCCGACGGCGTAATGATTGGTTCCCCCTTTGCCAGAGCCGCAGAAGCTCCTGGTAGCGGCTATCACTGGGGAATGGCGACTCCTAGCCCTGTTTTACCTCGCGGAACTCGCATCCGTGTTGGTACAACTGGGACTTTGGAGCAAATTTTGCGCGGGCCCGCACTGCTAGATGACGGTACTCACAATTTACTCGGTGCTCTGAAAACTAGCATGGGTACGTTGGGGGCTAAGAATCTTAAGGAAATGCAGCAAGTAGAAGTGGCGATCGCTCCTTCACTACTGACTGAAGGTAAGGTCTATCAAAAAGCTCAGCAGTTAGGTATGGGTAAGTAGATTCCTGAAGTCCTACCAGCATAGCTTTAAAAGATTTTTGTAACAGCGCAAGCTCACCCCTTTTTAGAGGGGGTGGGTCAAAAAATTGTTAAGTAGTCTAGCAAATTACAAAAATCCCTGCAATTATCCAGAAGGAGATGCCACAATATAGAAAGCGGAGACCATTTAGTTTCCGTTCACTCCTCACACCACACTCCGCCCGGACTACTGTTCGGGCGGTTCCTTTTTTACAGATTTTTATAGATGAACGCGGCTATGCTAGGGAAGAGGGGCTAGGGGCTAGGGGCTAGGGAAGAGGGGGAGATGGGGGAGATGGGGGAGAGGGGGAAGATGGGGGAGATGGGGAGATGGACTAGGGGCTAGGGTAGAATTTCTAGTAATTAGTCAGGCGATCGCATCACGAATAGCAAAGAATACGGCGAACTAAAGTCTCCCCCCGGCAAATCCTTCCATCACTTCAATCCCAAAGATTGAGTCTTAATGCTGGCAAGCACAACATTTTACCTCGACAAATTGCGATCGCCAATCTTCTTACCCACATCGGTAAGTAAATCCACCTAATTAAACATAAGATCGGGATGGCTAAAAAGCTGACTGTAGAAACATTCTTCCTTCTCTCCTAGATAACTAAATTTTTCTTCCTTCTCTCCTAGATAACTAAATTTTTCTTCCTTCTCTCCTAGATAACTAAATTTTTCTTCCTTCTCTCCTAGATAACTAAATTTTTCTTCCTTCTCTCCTAGATAACTAAATTTTTCTTCCTTCTTCCTTCTTCCTTCTTCCTTCTTCCTTCTACTTACTACATCTAAGAGCAACTTCGTTTCATCCAACTGTCGCGTAGCTTTGTTGCCATTAATGGAGCCAAAGTGAGAATTACCAACCCAAAAGCCATCAAACCACCCTGCAATGGGTTGTAGTCCGCCAGAATCCGTTCCCAGGAGTAGCCTAAAATCCAGCGCCCCAAGCCAATCTCAAATGCTAGAGTTAGTATTGCCCATAGTGCGCCAACCCTTAACAATTGGGTATGCGACGCATGAAGCCACTGCACAAAGAGAGTAGCGATCGCCAAGCTCAAAATTGACCCTGTAAAGAAGGAAATTTGCCGAGCAGGAAGATTCCCGATGTAGGGTGCAAGCCATAGAGTTCGAGCCGTACCATGTAGAGTTTCGGCAAGTACGATCGCCAACCAAACCACGATAGCTTTTAGAAAGACCACCATCGCCTTCACTTAAGGTTCAACATCCAAAATAGCTCTCAAACTTGAGGAAACTGTGAAGAAGCGAGGATTTCCCACAACCCCATAGCGATCTCTCTGAGAATGGTTTAATGCGATCGCTCTCCTCACAAGTTCCTCATCTTTTTAAGATAATTTCTTAAGTAGCTCCATTTCAAAGCGCATAGAGAAATTGTGAGCAGACAACCGCTGCTAAATCACCAAGCTTGGTTCATAAATTAACTAAAGGAGTCGCAGCATGACACAAATAAAAGTCAATCCTTATCTGGAACTCATTGACATTCCTGCTGGATATCTCAACATCATGGGATATGTCGATGAGTCAGAAGTTAATGGGCCTGGATGTCGTGCTGTGATCTGGGTACAGGGATGTCTGCGGGAATGTCCCGGATGTTTTAATACTGCTTCCTGGTCGTTTGAGATGAATCAACTCATGTCAATTGACACATTAGCTCATAAAATTTTGAGTAACCCTCGTCATGAAGGCGTGACCTTCTCCGGGGGAGAACCTTTCTGGCAAGCACCAGCCTTAGCGCAACTGGCCCGTCAAGTCAAAGCGGCTGGACTAAACGTCATGTCATTTACAGGCTTTACCCTAGAGCAGCTACACTCACCCTATGCTCCCGCTGGCGTTGAAGATTTATTAGCAGAACTCGATATCTTAATTGATGGGCCCTATATAGAATCTTTGGCAGTTAATCGTCCAGATTCTCTGGTTTCTTCTAGCAATCAGCAAGTCCATGTTTTCAACCCTGAGTTGAGCGATCGCTTAACTTGGGCAAGCGACCAAGTTGAAATTCACGTTCTCAAAGATGGCAGCCGTATTATCACAGGATATCGCGGTCAGATGGATTTGTCAGAGTAAACAGGGGCTAGGGGCTAGGGGAAGAAGGGGCTCCGATGCTCCGATGCTCCGATGCTCAGGTAATACCAATTCTCCAAAGTTATGCAACAGTAGCTAGGGCTGATAAAATATAGTCCCATCCGGCTATAGATGCTATTTCTTCTGTTGAAAGTTACCCCAGAAAAGCGCAAACTTTTTCTTTAAGACCCTCTAGATTTTCATAGATTCCCCAACTTAGTTCTTGTTTTATGTGTGACCATATTCTCTCAATTGGATTCAATTCAGGACTGTATGGTGGTTGAAAAATAAGTAAAATGTTATCCGGTATTTTTAGCCTACTACTTTGATGAAACTTTCCATTATCCAATTGGATAACATTTAAATGATCGGGATATTTCTCGGCTAGCCCGTCTAAGAACATTTGAAAGCACATACCATCTAGATGAGAGAACTCTAACCAAAAACTTTCTCCTGTTTGTGGCGCAACTGCACCATATAAATAGTAGGCTTTAAAATTCCATTGAACTTTACCTATCGGTTTGACTCCCTCATCTGTAATTCTTTTCCTTTCAATTGTTTTTAAGCCAATTCTTGTTTCATCTTGACACCAATATTTCAGCCCATTTTCTGCTGGCTTAGGGGTTAGAGACTCCAACCACCAAGCGACTTCTAGTAATTTTTTAGTTTTTTTTAAACTCTATACCTGCCGCTTTGTTTTTTTTGATGCTCGAACGTCTTGGTACTTTTAATTTAGCTTTCATTCGATAGTGTAATTGCTTGTGTAATGTTTGATACTTGACTGATATTTGATATTTCTCTTCTACCCACTTACCAATTTCTTTATAACTTTTAAATTCACATGATTCCTCACTTAATTTCTCTGATAATCCAGCTATTACAGATGAAGGGATTACTCTAGGTCTACCAGTTGATTTTCCGATTTTTAGCAGTGCGGGTAGACCGCCAAAACTATATTGTTTTAACCATCTATTTACAGTTATCCTATGTACCCCTAAACGTTCTGCTACATCTGTAAGGCTGGGACTTAATCCCGCTTTTAACCAATAAAGTGCCTGAATTTTTTGTCGGTTAGTTATAGTTCGCTGCTGCGACAAAATTATTTTTAACTCCCCAACGCTTAAATCAATTCTTTCTTGGTAATTTACTTTCATGCACCACTCCTCAAAATCTCATTATTATTATAGCATACTTTTAGGGAAATGGTATTACCCTTCTTCCCCTTCTTCCCCTAGTCCCTAGCCCCTAGCCCCTAGCCCCTTCTTCCCCTTCTTCCCCTAGTCCTGAGCATCGTAGCCCCTAGCCCCTTCTTCCCCTAGCCCCTAGTCCCTAGCCCCTAGCCCCTTCTTCCCCTAGTTATCGGCGATCTTTCCTCACAGGTTCCTCAAATTCTTTTTTTACAATAGATTCGAGACGAGAAACAGGGTTCTAGTGACTAAACTATCTTCAGATGTTATACGCCACCTTGAAACCTGATGTCTTGAGACTCATGGCTTAATTCTCATCACCTACTCAAGCCAGGAGGCACATAAGAATATGTTTGAACAATGGCAAGAATTTAATTCAGGCAATTGGATGAAGGAAATAGATGTACGTGACTTCATCCAAAAGAATTATAAACCCTATGAAGGGAATGAATCGTTTCTAGCTGGTGCAACAGCAAGAACGAAAATGCTCTGGAACCAAGTAACTCTGTTAATGGCTCAAGAGCGAGAAAAAGGAATATTAGATGCAGATACGGCTGTCGTTTCTACAATTACAGCTCACAAGCCAGGGTACATCGACCAAAACTTAGAACAGATTGTCGGCTTGCAGACTGAGAAACCTTTGAAACGAGCAATTATGCCCTTTGGTGGGATTCGTGTAGTAAAAGCTGGGCTAGAAGCCTATAGTTATAAGCTCGATCCTGCTACTGAGGAAATTTTTACCAAATATCGTAAAACTCATAATGATGGTGTATTTGATGGCTACACTCGCGAAATGCGGTTAGCTCGTCACTCTGGTATCATTACCGGATTGCCCGATGCTTACGGGCGAGGACGTATTATTGGCGATTATCGTCGAGTACCGTTGTATGGATGCGATCGCCTGATTGACGATAAGAAAAATCAACTGGAATCTCTCGAAGTTGATAGCATTGATGTTGATATCATTCGGCTGCGAGAAGAGATTAACGAACAAATCAAAGCCTTGTTTGAGTTAAAGACAATGGCAGCAAGCTATAGCTTTGATATTGGTCGCCCAGCCATGAATGCGAAGGAAGCCGTGCAGTGGCTTTATTTGGGCTATCTGGGAGCAGTAAAAGAGCAAAATGGCGCTGCAATGTCGCTGGGACGAGTCTCGACTTTCCTAGATATCTACTTTGAGCGCGATCTGAAGAATAACACAACTACTGAATCGGAACTTCAGGAACTAATCGACCATTTTGTAATGAAATTGCGAATGGTTCGCTTTTTACGAACTCCTGATTATAACGATTTGTTTTCTGGAGATCCGACTTGGGTGACTGAGTGTATAGGGGGTATGGGTGAAGATGGTCGTCCCTTGGTCACAAAGACCAGTTTCCGCGTTCTTAACACGCTATTTACTCTGGGATCGGCACCTGAACCAAACTTGACGGTATTGTGGTCAGAACGATTACCGGCAGCATTTAAGCACTACTGTGCAAAAGTTTCTACAGAAACGAGTTCGATTCAATATGAAAGCGACGATCTGATGCGTCCCTATTGGGGAGATGATTACGCGATCGCTTGCTGTGTTTCCGCGATGCGAATTGGCAAACAAATGCAGTTCTTCGGCGCACGGGTTAACTTAGCAAAATGCTTGCTATATGCGATTAATGGCGGTAAAGATGAAAAATCGGGCGAACAAATTGCCCTTGCCTACGCACCCGTTACTTCCGAATATCTGAGTTATGACGAAGTAATGCAGAAGTTCGATTTGATGATGAACTGGTTAGCAAAAGCTTACATCAATACGCTGAACGTTATTCACTGTAGCCATGATAAGTATTGCTATGAGCGGTTAGAAATGGCATTGCACGATCGCGATGTTTTCCGCACGATGGCCTGTGGTATTGCTGGGTTGTCAGTTGTAGCAGATTCACTCTCGGCGATCAAATATGCCAAGGTGAAAGTCTTGCGTAACGAAAATGGATTAGCCGTTGATTATCAAATCGAAGGTGATTTTCCTAAGTACGGTAATAATGACGATCGCGTAGATTTAATTGCAGTCGAGCTCGTGAAAACCTTTATGAGCAAGCTGAAGAAGTACAAGACTTATCGCAATGCTGTTCCCACACAATCGGTACTCACCATCACTTCTAACGTGGTTTATGGTAAGAAAACGGGTAATACACCGGATGGACGGAAAGCAGGCGAACCCTTTGCACCGGGTGCAAATCCAATGCACGGACGGGATACTAAGGGTGCGATCGCATCTCTTGCCTCTGTTGCTAAATTGCCTTACGCTTACGCACAAGATGGTATCTCGAACACATTTTCGATTGTACCAGGAGCCTTGGGTAAAACAGAGGACGAGCGGTTTACAAATCTGGTGGGGATGTTAGATGGTTATTTCCACGATGGCGGACATCATATCAATGTGAATGTCTTAAATCGAGAAATGTTGTTGGATGCGATGGATCATCCTGAATTATATCCACAATTGACAATTCGAGTCTCTGGTTATGCTGTGAACTTTATTAAGTTAACTAGAGAACAGCAGTTGGATGTGATTAAGCGGACGTTCCACGATCGCTTCTAAGTCAATGGAGTTAGGTGACACTTTAGTTACTTAATTAATTGGCGGGAGATATACGGAAAGTTTCTGGGTATCATCACTAAATCAGGTGATGTATTGAGAATTTCCGTATATTCCCGTTTATGGGGATATGAAAAATTTGGTGCATAATTTAGTTTTTATGCTATTTAGGCTGTCGGTGGATCACTTCTGGAAAGACTATCTATCCGTGTCAAAGTCAAGCTGTTTTTGAAATTCTGGCAGCCGTAACTAGCGCTGCAATTAAGCCAGAATCAAGTGAGTTTATGAGTCCATTAATGTCTTACACATCAATACTCCGGACAGTTTTGGAGTAGAGACGCGATCGCCCGTCCACAAAAAAGTAAGTAAAATTTGAATCTCAAAGGCAGAAAAAAAGACACTCTTTAGGTTAAGCTTAAAAAAACTGAGCTTAACAGACTGCCTTATGAACATTAAGGACTTGATTTTAAATCATCCTAACCTCCCCTCAGTCTTGTCTTATGGTACTCTGGCTGCTTAAAAACTGTCCGGACTATTGACACATGGTGGCTCACATTAAGGCTTTGTTGTTTACCTATCTTGATTCATCAGCAGCAAATTGAGCAATCTCAAACAAGTAACAACACAATTTAACCAGGCTATCTGTAAACCCTCAAAGTTAAGCTAGCACGAAGTTATAGCCTATTCCCCGCCTACCTTATCAACGAATCATAACATTCAAACCCCCTCCCTACCACTCTCCTCACAACTTCCCCAAACTCTTTAGCGTATAATAAATTTAAAGGTTGAGGAATCCAACAAGAGGAAGCAGCAACCATGTCAGTTTCTACATCTGTTTTTGGTTACATCCACTCAATCGAAACCTGTGGAACCGTTGATGGCCCCGGTATTCGGTTTATTATCTTCACATCAGGCTGTCCCCTACGTTGTCTTTACTGTTCTAATCCAGATTGCCGATATCTAGAAAACGGTAAAAAGGTCAGCGTTGATGAACTAATAGAAGAAATTCAGAAATACAAATCTTACATGAATTCTTCTGGCGGTGGTGTTACCATTAGTGGAGGTGAGGCATTATTTCAACCTCACTTCGTCACAGAAATTTTTAAACGTTGTCGAGCATTAGGAATTCATACGGCATTAGACACCTCTGGATACTGCGAGTTGAAGGTAGCTAAGCCAGTTTTAGAATTTACCGATCTCGTTTTACTCGATATTAAATCTTTCGATCCTGCAACGTATCGGAAAATTACCAGTGTCGAGCTCGAACCAACATTAATTCTGGCAAAATATTTGAGTGAAATCAATAAACCGACTTGGATTCGGTTTGTTCTCGTGCCAGGTTTAAGTAGCGATCCCCACAACGTCGAAGGGCTAGCAGACTTTGTTGCCAGCCTAAAAAATATCGAGAAATTAGAAGTTTTACCATTTCACAAAATGGGCGAATACAAGTGGGAAAATTTGGGCTACGACTATCAACTCAAAGATACTGAATCTCCCACACCAGAGTTGATCCAACAAACGCTAGAGATTTTCAGAAGTCGTGGAATTAAGGCTGTTTAAAAGCTAACCAAATAGGAAGGTACTTATGCAATTGGTTGTCACTAATCTCCAAGAACTCGAAACACTAATTCAACAAGTAAAAGCTGCTCAAGAAAAGTATGCAACTTACTCTCAGGAACAAGTCGATACCATCTTCAAGAAAGCCGCAATAGCCGCCAATACTCAACGCATTCAGTTAGCAAAATTGGCAGTTACAGAGACAGGAATGGGTTCTATTGAAGATAAAGTGATTAAAAATCACTTCGCCTCAGAATTCATTTACAACAAATATAAACACGAGCGCACCTGTGGCTTAATTGAAGAAGATAAATCCTTTGGGATTCAAAAAATCGCGGAACCAATGGGAGTATTAGCTGGCATTGTTCCCGTCACCAATCCCACTTCAACTACTATTTTTAAAGCTTTAATTGCATTGAAAACGCGCAATGCAATTATTTTCTCTCCTCACCCACGAGCCAAGCGTAGCACAATGGAAGCCGCTAAGATTGTGCTAGAAGCCGCGATCGCAGCCGGAGCACCAGAAAACATTATCGGCTGGATTGACGAACCCACTGTCGAACTATCTCAAGCCTTAATGCAGCATCCCAATATCAAGCTGATTTTGGCAACCGGAGGGCCCGGAATGGTCAAAGCCGCCTATTCATCTGGTCATCCATCTTTAGGTGTTGGTGCAGGTAATACTCCGGCGGTAATTGATACAACGGCCGACATTCAAACCGCTGTCAGTTCGATTTTAATCAGCAAAACCTTTGACAATGGTATGATTTGTGCTTCCGAACAATCGGTGATTGTTCTTGATACCATCTACGACCAAGTGAAGCAAGAATTTATGGAGCGAGGCGCTTACTTCCTAACACCAGAAGATAAGGAAAAAGTAAGTAAAATTCTGCTGAAAGATGGTCATATCAATCCCGCAATTGTCGGGCAATCAGTGGGTGCGATCGCGCAACTTGCACAAATTGGGTTAGTCTGTTTAGAGTTCCAAAGTAAGAACCGTGCAGAAACCGAAAGCCACAATCCCGTACCCTGCACATTGCCCAAAGTTTTGATTGGAGAAGTCGAAGAAATTGGCACAAATGAACCATTCTCCTATGAAAAACTGTCTCCAATTTTAGCAATGTATCGGGCAAGTAGTTTCAAGGATGGAGTGGATAAAGCCGGACGATTAGTCGAGTTTGGCGGACAGGGACATACGGCAGTTTTGTATATCAATCCTGAAAAATTGGATGATATTAGCTACTTCAAAAACACCGTTAAAACCTCACGAGTATTGATTAATACCCCCTCCTCTCAAGGTGCGATCGGAGACCTCTACAACTTCAAACTAGACCCGTCTTTAACACTCGGTTGCGGCACTTGGGGCGGTAACAACATTTCCGAGAACGTTACTCCTCATCATTTGCTCAATGTTAAAACAGTATCAGAGCGGCGAGAAAATATGCTCTGGTTCCGAGTACCACCCAAAGTTTACTTTAAATCTGGTTGTCTTCCTGTCGCCTTGCGGGAATTAGCCGACAAAAAACGAGCATTCATCGTCACCGATAAACCACTATTCGATTTGGGATTAGTCGAAAAAATCACCACGATTTTAGATGACATGGGGGTGAAGCATGATATTTTCCACGAAGTTGAGCCCGATCCAACTCTTGCCAATGTTACAAAAGGATTGGATTTACTCAATAGCTATCAACCCGATGTAATTATTGCGATCGGTGGTGGTTCCCCAATGGATGCAGCTAAAGTAATGTGGTTGATGTACGAGCATCCAGAGGTAGAATTTGAGGGGTTAGCGATGCGATTTATGGACATCCGCAAGCGGGTTTATGAGCTACCGGCCCTCGGTAAAAAAGCGATCCTAGTGGCGATTCCTACTACCTCTGGTACGGGGTCAGAAGTGACACCTTTTGCAGTGGTGACAGACGAACAAGCCGGGATCAAATACCCACTGGCGGATTATGCACTCACACCGAATATGGCGATCGTCGATCCCGAATTAGTGTTAAGTATGCCCAAAAAACTCACCGCTTATGGTGGGATTGATGCCTTAACTCACGCCTTAGAATCTTACGTTTCCGTACTAGCTACAGAGTTTACTGAAGGCTTAGCACTAGAAGCGATCGCACTGATATTCAAGTATTTACCCCGTTCTTACCATAACGGTGCCCACAATCCAGAAGCACGGGAAAAAATACATTATGCAGCAACGATCGCAGGTATGGCCTTTGCCAACGCTTTCTTAGGCATCTGTCACTCAATGGCGCATAAATTAGGGTCTACTTTCCACGTACCGCATGGATTAGCGAATGCCTTGATGATTTCTCATGTAATTCGTTACAATGCCACAGATGTGCCCTTCAAACAAGCCATCTTTCCACAATACAAATACCCTCACGCTAAAGAGCGGTATGCTGAGATTGCGGATTATTTAAAACTGGGTGGCAATTCCCCAGATGAGAAAGTTGAAAAACTGGTGGCAGCAGTGGAACAATTAAAGCAGGAAATAGAAATTCCTGCTACGATTCGCGAAACTTTAGGCGGAGACGATCGCACATTTTACGACAAAGTTGAACTCATGGCTGAACAAGCTTTTGACGATCAATGTACAGGCGCAAATCCCCGCTATCCGCTGATTAGTGACCTGAAAGAGTTGTACCTTCTAGCTTACTTTGGTAATAGTACAAAGGTCGAGTTTTTCGATTTGGAACCTTCGGAAGTTCTGCCTACTCCAGTTGCATAGCGAAAGCTTGATATTCCCATGCCAATAACGATGGAATGGGAATATTCTATGTTTGAAAAAGACCTAACCCCAGTCCCCTTCCCTACGAGGGAATGGAGAGAAAGAAAGAAAGAAAGAAAGAGAGAAAAAAAGAAAGAAAGAGAGAAAAAAAGAAATTTCCCCCTCCCCTTGAAGGGGGAGGGGGCGGGAGGGGGAGAGGTCACAGCTAATTTTTCAGTAATAAGACTTTCCCAAGTGTCATACTTAAATCAGGTTGTAGAATGTAATCAGGTTGTAGAATGTTTCAGAGAAAGTTATAGATTAATAGAATTGGAGTTTATGCTCCTAACGGAGGTTACTAATACAGGACTTACGCACCAACCAAAGAAACCGGGTTTTTTACGAAAATACTTCGCCCTTATCCACGATTCTCTCAAAAACCCGGTTTCTAGATCCATGAGCGTAATTCCTATAATAGTTAAAGTTAGGTAATTCCCAACCAAGATATTCAGCAAGATTTCTCTCCACTAAGCTTTTACGCATTTCATTAGGAGATTCATTCATCTACATATTCCTTCCATACTCCTAACAAATTTATTCCTTTTCCCACCCAAAAAAATCATTCCTTTCCTTTATCCTTAGAGGAGAGGCTAGGGAGATGTGAGAAGTTAAGGAGAGGTTATAAGGATGTTAGAAAGTTGAGGTAACGGTTACAGATAACACAGTTTTAAATGCCTAATAGCTTATAATTTAATTAGTGATTTCAAGGTAGAAGACAGCCACAAAAATTTCTTCCTTGACCTTAGACGATACGTTTCCCTTTTGAAGAAATTTACAATCATGAAAACAACATCCCAATTAGAATCAATATCTGTCGCCCATGATTCCCAAGAGATCCTGCGCGAACGTGCATACGACATCTTGCGCTCCGAATATCGTCCATTAGACGCTATTTTTACACCCAAAAACATCGCTGTTATTGGAGCTACAGAAAGACCTGGTAGTGTAGGAAGAACCCTACTCTGGAACTTGATTAGCAATTCATTTGGTGGAACAGTTTTTCCTGTAAACCCTCAACGATCTAGTGTTTTGGGTATCAAAGCTTATCCCACAATTGCGGCAATTTCAGAACCAATAGATTTAGTCGCGATCGCGACTCCTGCACCCACAGTCCCAGGGATCGTTCGCGAATGTATTGCCGCAGGAGTTAAAGGTGCGATCGTGCTTTCGGCTGGCTTTAAAGAGGCCGGAACAGCAGGTATTGAACTAGAACACCAGCTATTAGAACAGGTGCGTCAAAGTCAAATGCGGCTGATTGGGCCCAATTGTTTAGGTGTAATGAACCCAATTACTGGACTCAATGCCACCTTTGCTAATGGCATGGCCCGTCCGGGAAAGGTCGGTTTTATCAGCCAAAGTGGGGCCTTGTGTACCGCAATTTTAGATTGGAGTCGCCGGGAAAATGTGGGTTTCAGCGCCTTTGTTTCCATCGGTTCCATGCTGGATGTAAATTGGGGAGATTTAATTGATTATCTCGGTGACGATCCCCATACTGAAAGCATTGCAATTTATATGGAATCGATCGGG
The DNA here is from genome assembly GCF_000332155.1 of Kamptonema formosum PCC 6407. Classification (GTDB taxonomy): domain Bacteria; phylum Cyanobacteriota; class Cyanobacteriia; order Cyanobacteriales; family Microcoleaceae; genus Kamptonema; species Kamptonema formosum. The sequence continues at coordinate 1,105,593 of NZ_KB235904.1, forward strand.
GATGCCCGTTCCTTTCTATCTGCTGCCCGCGAGGTAGCATTAACTAAGCCGATTATTGTTTTAAAACCGGGTCATACGGAAGCGGCTTCTAAGGCTGCGGCTTCCCACACGGGAGCCCTAACTGGCAGCGATGCAGTTCTTGATGCTGCTTTCCGACGTTGCGGCGTATTGCGGGTAAATACGATCGCGGATTTATTTGATATGACAGAAGTGCTGGCAAAACAGCCTCGTCCTAAAGGCCCGAACCTAACCATCATTACTAATGCTGGAGGCCCTGGTGTATTGGCAACAGATGCGCTGATTGCCACCGGAGGTCAACTGACAGAATTATCGACGGAAGCGATCGCAGAACTTGATGCTATCCTACCCGTTCACTGGAGCCATCACAACCCGATCGATATCTTAGGAGATGCCGATCCCAAACGCTACGCTAAAACCCTGGAAGTTGTAGCCAACGATCCTGACAGTGATGGACTCCTAGTCATTCTCACACCCCAGGCAATGACCGATCCCACTCAAACCGCAGAACAGCTAAAACCTTACGCCAAACTCTCAGGTAAGCCCATAATTGCTAGTTGGATGGGTGGAAGCGAGGTATCAGAGGGTGAGTTATTGCTAAATCAAGCTGGGATTCCCACCTATCCCTATCCAGATGCAGCCGTGCAGGTATTTAGTTATATGTGGCGATCGAGCTACAATCTACAAGGAATCTACGAAACTCCAATTTTACCCACTGCCTTTGGAGAACATGGTTCCAGTCGCACACAGGCTGAAGAAATAATTAATGCTGCTCATCAAGAAGGGCGAACGATTCTGACTGAAGTAGAATCTAAGCAGATTCTAGCCGCTTATGGCATTCCCACTGTTGAAACTGTAATTGCGACAACTGAAGAGCAAGCCGTTGAACGCGCAAATGCGATCGGGTATCCTGTAGTTCTCAAACTGTTCTCTAAAACTATCACCCATAAAACAGATGTGGGCGGAGTACAGTTAAATTTGAATGATGAAAACGCAGTCAGACAGGCTTACCAAGCTATTTATAACGCTGTTTCTTCCCGATATTCAAACTCCTCTACCTCCTCCGATTCCGACTTCCTCGGCGTTACTGTCCAGCCGATGATTAAGCGCGAGGGATACGAACTGATTATTGGTAGTAATCTCGATCCACAGTTTGGCCCAGTATTGCTGTTTGGAACTGGCGGACAATTAGTAGAGATATTTCAAGATCGGGCGATCGCTCTACCACCTCTTAATACCACTCTGGCACGCCGGATGATGGAACAAACCGCGATTTATACAGCATTAAAAGGCGTGCGAGGACGCAAGGCTGTTGATTTAGCGGGCCTCGAACAACTGATGGTGCAGTTTAGTCAACTGGTGGTAGAACAACGTGGGATTAAAGAAATTGACATTAATCCTCTATTGGCAAGTTCAGAACAATTGCTGGCTCTCGATGCTCGGATTATCTTACACGAATCAGACATTGATGAAACCCAATTACCAAAATTAGCGATTCGTCCTTATCCCAACCAATATGTGACTCCCTGGACGATGAAGAACGGTACTTCCATTACCATTCGTCCGATTCGTCCAGAAGATGAGCCATTGATGATCCAATTCCACAAAACTCTATCTGAGCAAAGCGTTTATTTGCGCTATTTCCATTTAATCAAACTTAGTCAGCGTATTGCTCACGAACGATTGACTCGTCTCTGCTTTATTGATTACGATCGCGAAATGGCCCTCGTCGCTGATTATGAAAACCCTGAAACTGGAACTCATGAAATTTTAGCTGTTGCCCGTTTGAGTAAATTACACGGCAGGAATGAAGCTGAATTTGCGCTATTAGTAAGCGATCGCTATCAATGTCAAGGATTAGGAACAGAATTACTGCAACGATTGATCCAAGTGGGATGGGATGAAGGGATCGATCGAATTACAGCCGAAATTCTCTCAGAAAATTCCGGGATGCAGCGAGTTTGTGAAAAACTAGGATTTCAAGTTCGGCGATCGCTCATAGATCCTACTGTTGCCAAAGCAGAGATTCGAGCCTTAGATGCGGTTTGATTGCCGCAGGGGAGCGGGGGAGCGGGGGAGATGGGGGAGATGGGGGAGATAGGGGAGATGAGGAAGATGGGGGAGATAGGGGAGATGGGGGAGATGGGGGAGATGGGGGAGATGGGGGAGATGGGGGAGATGAGGAAGATGGGGAAGATG
>NZ_KB235904.1:1562589-1694858 GCF_000332155.1 Kamptonema formosum PCC 6407
ATATATTTATTTACGGCTTCTTTATTGGTTAAATAATAAAGGATTGTCGCGTAAATTTGATCGAGAGTTAGAGTGGAAAAGTGTTTTAATATTTCCTCTGGTGAACGTTGACGATAAATATATTCATAAAGGATGCTTTCTATTCCCACTCTTGTCCCTTTTACTCGAATGTCATCGGGTGCTAAAAAATCAAAATATTCTTCTATTAGCATGGTTTATTTCTCCATTTATTGATTAAGGTTTGATTGATATTCAAAGTCATAGTTAGATTATAGCACTCACCCAGAAACCGGGTTTCTTAGGTTAACCGAATAATCTTCAAACTCTCAATTCCCCGATCGTCCACAATTTTAACAGCAACCTGCTGATATTCTCCCATTTCAAAAGGCAAGGAAACAGTCCCCTGATAAGACTCGATTAAATCCTCGTCAATTTCAGCTTTTAAATTCTTAGCTAAGCGCGACCAAGCATCTTTTTCTCCTGCCATCGGGAAGAAAACCTGACGGGGGAAAATACTTCTCCCATCATAATCAATATCTAACATCCAAACCGCAATTTTTTCCACACTACCAGACTCAATATTTCCGGTTTTTGTGTTATAATAATCAAAGCCAAAAACTTCGACTTGCCACTTATCTTTATTTTCTCCTTTCTCGATCCGCCGCAGCGCAACATCTGGCTGACCAATCAACCAAAAACTCTCATTACTAGCCCGTTTTTTCTTCAAATCTTCTGTTAGTAAATCGGCGTTCATTTGCGCTTTTAATAATGTGACTCCCGGCCAATTGGTTTCTTCGATATCTTTGGCGGCTTCCGGGTCAAATTGAAAAGCAGCAAAGACAATTAATTTGGGTTTGGGAACTAAAGTTTGTGCTTCTTCAATGGCTTGGGTGACTTGTCTTTGTTCTAAAGGTGCGTGTTGTGACCCGAAGGAAATTACCACTCGCATTGGTTGACCATAACTACCACCAGTTTCTTTTACTGTATTAGCGCCCAGGTCATTTGGTTTAGTTTCGGCATCGGCATGAAGCCAACGAGTTCCGGGTAAAGATTCGACTCTGGAGAATAAAATATATTGCCCGTTTTTACCACGAATCCCCGTTTTTAGCAGTTCATCTCGCCATTCTGATTGGCGTAAAGTTTCGCCAGAACGGGCGATTGAATTGTCAGGAATGGGGGGATTGATAATATCGTCAATTGGTTTTACTGTGGGTGCGGGTACGGCTTCGACGGTGAAGGGGCCAGTAACTCTGGCTTTGGATTTGTCTAATAATGGTTGGTCGTAAAGTGTTTCTTGGCCTGCGTATTTATTAATGGCTTGTTCGATTTCTATGCGATTCATGCCTTCCCGAATTTCGGGGTTATTGGCAATAGATTTGAGGGTGATATGAGGGACAGTTTTGTATTTGAATCCATCGCTTACGCCTGCTTGGGAATTTGCTAGTTGATAATAGTCAAAGGTGGCGGTCATTAACCTTTGTTTGGCTAGGGTTATTGCTACTCTTGAAGTATCGCAAGTTATCCATCTGCGTCCCCATTGTTCGGCTACGTAGGCTGTTGTACCGCTACCGCAGGTGATGTCTAGGACTAAATCACCTGGTTTAGTTGTCATTAAAATACAACGTTGAATCGCAGTTTGATTAGTTTGAACAACATAAATTCTATTACTTACGCCTCCTAAATCATCCCAGTAATTTGATAATGGAATTACAGGATAATCATCGAAGTACCTCTTTAAATGTATTTGATTACCCAGTGCAACAATACGCCCTTGTTTTGCTACCTTTTGTAAATCCTCTGGTGTAACTCCCCAGTGACGGTTACTACCTGGATGATACTTTCTGCCTTGAAATTCAAATTCAATAGTAGTTGTTGGTCTGAAGCCATCTGACGTTAGCGGATAAGCTCTCCAAATTTTGCTACCTGCTGGTAATGTTTCTAAATCAGCAATTTCATCATTAGTTAGAGGTCGATCTGTTTTATCTGGTAGTTCAACCATTGAATAACCAGTACCACCAGCACTTCTCAGCTTCCGTTGAATAAATAATTTTTTAAAGCTTTTTGCTGCTTGCTGAAAATCCTTGACATACCAAAGTAGATAATCACAATTTGATTGAATAAAAGCTCCCGTAGAACTACCTGTTTTTTGAATTGAAATTATAACTATAAATTTATCTATTCCAAAAACCTCATCCATCAATTCCCTAACATGATGCAAGTTTTCATCCGAAATCTGCACAAAAATACTACCAGTTTCGGACAATAACTCCCTCGCCAATAACAATCTATCTCTTAAATAAGTCAAATAAGAATGAATCCCCAATTCCCAAGTATCCCGAAATGCCTTAATCATTTCCGGTTCTTGAGTCAAATCCTCATCTTTCCCATCTTTGACATCGCGCTTATTCACAAACGGCTGAAAATTGGAACCATATTTAATCCCATAAGGCGGATCGAAATAAATCATCTGCACTTGTCCCGCCATTCCCTCTTTTTCTAATAGGGAGTTCATCACTAAAAGCGAATCTCCAGCTACTAAGCGGTTACTCCAATTATGCTTGTGCTTGTAAAATTCGATCGCCTGTCGAATCGGCGGATTTTCCTCTGCTATTTCAAACAGAGATAACTGCACACCCTCGCTTTGATTTTGCTTACGAACTGCTTCTATAATGGTGCGAGGATCGATGCGTTCGTGAACGTGCAATGATACAGTTGGCACTTCAAAATTAGTATGTTCTGCCTTACCCGCCCAAACTAATTGGGGGTCAAGGTGCGGATCGTAGCTATAATTTTTATTATCCCCATCAGGATCGGTTTCTGGCGTAACCAATCCCACAGGTGGGTTATTGACTCGTTGCTGATTTTCGTGATTATATTGATCGATCTTTCTTTGGTCAGGTTTCTTTTGCCTTGCCATGCGACATCCTCTAGTCAAAGTCTTTACTTTACAATTTATCTGATCGCACAGGTTTACCAGATTTTAAGGATGCGATCGCACTCTCTCAATCAAACTCTACCACTTGCCACCTCAGCGAAAGTCGCGATCGCCCTCACTATTTTCTATTCCGCCAGAGGATAAACTGGGAAAACCTGATTTGTTAACTCTGGTTTTTTCAATGGACACAACAGGACTCGAACCTGTGACCCCTACGATGTCAACGTAGTGCTCTAACCAACTGAGCTATGCGTCCGCACCATTTATAAATTTAGCACAGCTTTTTCCTTAATGTCAAGTCTTTTTTACCTCTATTTATTTCAGCCCCAGCAGGATGAACCCGCTAGGGCTGAATTTTGAGCAATCCCTTAACAACTGGGAAAAATCCCAAAGAAATTGGCTCTGATACCCCTTTTAGGGATCAAAAGTCTTCTTACCGCTAAATTTCAAAGTAGCCGGATTGGGATTACTACCGATATTACGTTCAACGCTACCTACTTTGGGGCGGCCTTCATTCACCTTCTCAGGGAAAACGCCATCCTTGGGATGCAGGTACTCCGTCGAACCGTCGGGAAAAATGCGGTAAATCTTGTAATTCGTGATTTTGAACTTGGCTCGCAGTTGTTGACCGCCTAAAGCGATGCACTGCTCTTTACGAGGTAAATACAGCAGATTGTCGCCTTGACGCATAATGGCCGCGCCGCCAGTAGGCATCTCAAACACTTGCTCCTTGGGGCTACTCCAAGTAATAGCGTACTTTTCTTCGACTAGCGCCTTGGTCAGCAAGCCGCCGGTGCTGCCGCCGAAAATGGGGGGTTGTCCAGTGAGTTGTTCTGCCATAGATATTTCTGAAGATTTTTACGGCATAGTATCACTCAGAGGTTCCTTGTCTGTTCAAATCGTAAGGAACTGTAACAGTTAGGTGCGGAGCGGGAGCATGGGGGCTCGGTGGCCCGGAGTGGAGGAGAGCGCACAGAGGAACCGGGAAGAGGTGAGAATGGGTCTACATTCTATCCTGAAAAGCTGATTCACTTTCGGATTGTAGTAGAACTGAGTAATAATCTTGAGAGCTTTTTTCTACCAGATTAAATTATCTGCTTTCTTGCTGACTAGACTTATATACTAATAATATAACGCCGCATCTGGCTGGTAACTCTACCGCGAATAAGGCGGGTTATCAATTAATTAATCAGTTCTATTCCCTACTTAAGGAGAAACTCATGCCGCTAAAAAATTATGGTGTTTTAAAAGGTCGGCCTGTAGGCAGCCGTTTAGCTAAAATCTCTAATGCTCATTATCAAATCCATCTAGTTTCAAAAGATACGGACTACCGCATTGCTATTAATGTTCAATCCAAACTAGAACCATCTGAACTTGAGTATTTAGTAGATGAAAATTTCTCTCACCCCCTATTAACTGGTTTGTTAGATTTGCCTTGGGGATTCAATGCTGTGGAAAGAAAGCCTGGGGGTTTAGCTTTGGATTTTATTCGCGGCAATTTATTCGATCGCAAAAACATGATTCCCCTGCCCTTTGATATACCGGGCGTTGACAATGATTTAAATGAAAAAATTGACAAGTATGTAGAAAGAGCGATGGCCGATGAAAATGCTCTGATTTATGCTTTTGGTGAAAAGTGGGGCCCCGAAACTATTAAAGATAAAATCTTTGGCTTTTTGCCTGGTAATGGGATTCACGATATCCACATGAATCAGGGTAATGTTGGTAAATTTATCGCGGATGATGGCGTGTGGCAAGATGGGGGAATGTTGATACATTTCCCCTCGGATAATCGCTGGGTGGCTATTTTTCTAAAGTTTCAGTCGCAAACTTGGCACACTGATGATACAACTGGACACCAAATTGAGACTATCGCTGCACCGATTTCAGGCGGGTTTTTGGAGAAACCGCAGCAGATGGCTAAGGTGGAAGAACATGATGATGTGATTCGGATTGTGGCGGCTTTGGTAAATCCCATTGGTACTGATGCTGGCAAGGAAACCGTAACTTTACTTAATACTTGTTCGCAGGCGATTGACTTGAAGGGATGGGCGATCGCAGATAAGTTTAAGAATAAGTTTACTCTCTCTGGTACTGTGGCTGCGGGTGCAACTTTTGTGGTGACGCTGCCAGCTAATGTACAACTTAGTAGCAAGGGTGGTATTATTACGTTATTGAATAACCAAGGCTTAAAGGTTCATGGAGTCTCCTATACTCAGCAGCAATCAGAGCGTGAGGGTTGGACGATTGTATTTTGATTGGTAATGGGTAATGGGTAATTGATAATGGGTAATTGGTAATTGGTAATTGGTAATTGGGATATACAGATTTTACAGATTCCTCTGATTTCACAGACTAAACGATCGTGACTCTAACTAATCCGTGTAATCCGTGTAATCCGTAAAATCCGCGTTCATAATTGGTAATGGGTAATTGGCATATTCGTCCCCTGCTCAAGAGCTCAAGAGCTTCCCATCTCCCCTTCTATTCCTAAAAATCTATCTTTAGGAATAGAGATAAAAGCAGCAAAATCAACAAAATTAATGATAAGACTTACGCACTAAATTAGGAGAAAAAAGGATGTCTAAAGAACAAAAAAGCAACAAAGAAACCAAAAAACCAAAAAAAGATGCTCAAGAAAAAGAAAATAAAAAGAACAAAGACCCCAAAAGATATGACAGTTAGTAAGCAGAACAAGGTACTTGTGGGATTTTTAAAGCCTTGAGCTGCTCACTGCTGCGGTAAAAATTTCTCAACCCGTCGCACTCATTTCTTGCATTTGCCCAACTGTCATATTACCCGCCGCAGTTAAACAGAAATAGCGCCTTGTCGATTCTGGCATTGTGGCTCCGGCTAACTCAGTACCCTCAAAATTGGCTCCCATTAACGTCGCCTCGCTCAAGTCGGCTTGGCTTAAGTTTGCCTGAGACAGTCTACTCCAGTTTAAGTTTGCTTGTACTAAGCAAGCTCGCACCAGATTTGCCTTTGTTAAGTCTGCTCCCGTTAACTTGACGCTACGCAACTGAGCTGCGTAAAAATTTGCCCCCACCAAGTTTGACCCTTCTAAGTTCACTCCATTAAGTTTCGCTTCGCTCAAGTTGACACCATTGAGATCCACTCCCCCCAAATCGATACCGTTGAGATGAGCTTTCCTGAGACTAATACCTGTTAGTTGAGCTCCAAAAAGTTTTGCACCGCTGAGTTTGGCACCGTAGAAATTGGCCCAGTTGAGATTAGCTCCCGTCAGATTCGCGCCCCGCAGGTTAGTTAATTGCAGCTCGGCACTGCATAAATTGGCGTTCCAGAGGATAGCATTGCGTAGGTTAGCGCCGGTTATGTTCGCGCCGCTGAGTTTTGCTCTGGGTAGTTTTGATTTTACTAGGAAAGCTCCGCTGATGTTTGCCTTCGTGAGGTCAGCATCCGCCAGTCTAATTTCGCCCATTTTGGCAAAACTTAGATTCGCTCTGTGGAGGGAAGCGCCATTGAGTTCTGATTTTGTGAGAAAGGCCCGGCTCAGATTAGCTCCCGACAGGTTAGCCCCGGAAAGGTTGACTCCGATCAAGATGGCTCCGCTAAGGTTAGCCGAGCTGAGATCGGCTCCAGCAAAGTCTCTGTCTCCGTTCTCGTAACGCTTGAGCAGTTCGCTTACTTCCATCTAAGTAGACTCCTGATACCAGCAATTTAAGTATATATCTTAACTCTTAATAAAGATTTTATATTTGTTTTTGCCTGCGCGATCGCACTCGATCGCAGTGCAGGAATTAACTTAATATTTCTAAACACTAATTGTTACTTTGTATTAAGTTTTTATAAGTTTGATTGTAAAATTTGAGCAAAATAAACTTTATAAATACACAAAAATATCTGTAACGCCCCCCTCTGGACGGTAGAGTCACCCCCCAGAGAGCTGCCTTACGTACCCTATTTCACTTTTTAACTGGCTCTGAAGGTAAGAAAAACCGTACATTTCCATCCTCGCCCTGTTCCATTCGAGATCCCAAGGATAACAGAGCACTCTTGGCTCTTTCCCGGACTAAGGGATCTGTGGCTTCGTAGTAAACCGAACTCCAAGCCTGAAAGCGTATAAAGGTACTATCGGGGTCTTGTTTCAAGAATTCGGCTGTTTGTCGCAATAGCGGCGCGATTCTCGGATCGCCAGTTCCTAAAGCCCAGTCCGCAGCCATTTCATGAGAGCGAATAGCGCCAGGGATATCCCCTAGTAGAAGAAATTGATCGAGACCTTTAAACCGCCACACCCGCCAAGCTTGAGGGTCAATCTGGGGAGAAAGAGCATCAGTACCGCGATCCATCATGGGAATGGCGACTTCAGGTTTGCCCAGATAGTAGGAAATTGCTGTAGAAAGAAAAGGATAGATATCAACCCATCGCGGGTCACGCATGGTTATGATATCAAAGTAGGGTGTATTGAGAGCATAGCCAGTTTGCGATCGCACCTCGCTATCGCCAAAATACTGGATGAATTTCAGGAAAGTCCAATCTGCAATTAAATTATCAAACCCAAAAGTAGGCGAAACTTTGGCCAATTGGAGCCGTAGAGCTTCTTGCTCTTGGAGTTCAGACAAGCTAATCGCAGGTGCGCCCGATGCGCTTGCACCATTTTGACCATCTACCGATAGCCCCCCCAATTGCCGATCGCTCTGCATCACAGTAATACCTGCCAACGCAGTCAAAACTATAGCGATGTTGGCGATTTTCCCTAACCACTTTTGGGATTGTTCAACTTTCCTATCCACTGCACATCCAATTTGTAGCTTTTAATTTAATAGACTTACGTATCACGCTTGGGAACGCAAGAGTCAAAGCAGTGAATGTACTGCCTTGAGGGTGGCGCTACAAATAGATTTCGCAAGTCCTATTTAAGTTTAATCAAATAAAGCTGTCATTGCTTGGCAATTCATAGAGAAGGTCGCTAGACTATTTAAAGGATAATAGCCTCCTGCCAATTAAGTATTCTGGTTTTAGATTTTAACGCCAATCTAAAATCTAAAAAATAAAATCGATTCGAGCGAAATTCAATGAACCTAGCCTCAAGACGATTTTCCAAGTTCCGTACTGCCCTCTTGAGCGGGGCGATCGCAACAACTGCCTCCGTTACTTTATTTGTTCCCGGTCTGAGCCAATCCGTCCGTGCCGCACTTCAGGACAGCCCTAAAGCTGTTTTAGACGAAGCGTGGCAAATTGTTAACCGGGATTATGTAGATCCCAGCTTTAATAAGGTCGATTGGCAAGCCGCAAGGCAGCAGTTGCTAGACAAAGATTATACTTCTCGCGAAGAAGCTTATAGCGCTCTCCGCAAAGCCTTAGAGAAGTTAAACGACCCCTACACGCGCTTTATGGACCCAAAGCAGTACGAAGCGCTAACCAACCAAACTTCAGGGGAACTGACAGGGGTCGGTATGAGGTTGGAACAGGACGAAAAAACTAAAACGATCTCGGTGGCCGAACCAATGGAGGATTCTCCTGCGATTCAAGCTGGCATTCAAGCCGGAGATCAAATTTTAGGAATTGACGGTAAATCTACCGAAGGCATGACCGTAGGTGATGCTGCTGGCCTGATTCGCGGCTCAGAGGGAACAAAAGTCACCCTCAAAATTGGCAGAACTGGAAAAAGTCCATTTGAGGTAACTCTGACTAGGGCCAGAATTGAAGTAGCCGCCGTTCGCTATAACCTCAAGGAGGAAGGGAAGACGCGAGTTGGCTACATCCGCTTGCAAGAGTTCAGCGCTCACGCAGGCGAACAAATGCAAAAAGCAATTAAAAAACTTAAGGATCAGAAAGCTGATGCTTTCGTATTAGATTTGCGCGGGAATCCAGGGGGACTCTTGCGAGTCAGCATTGACATTGCCCGGATGTGGATGGATACTGGCGCGATCGTGCGTACAGTAGACCGCGAGGGAGGAAGCGAAGAAATGCGGGCTAATCGCACTGCTATTACTGATAAGCCTTTGGTGGTTTTAGTTGATGACAATTCTGCCAGTGCTAGCGAAATTTTAGCAGGAGCCCTTAAGGATAATAAACGCGCGACTGTAATGGGCGGTCAAACCTTCGGGAAAGCGCTGGTACAGTCAGTGCATTCCCTCTCTGACGGTTCGGGATTGGCCGTAACGATCGCTCACTACTACACTCCTAACGGTATTGATATCAGCCACAAAGGGGTGACACCCGACGTTAAAGTGGATGTTACGGACGAGCAGAAGTTACAACTAGCCAGTAAGCCATCGCTAGTGGGAACTCAAGATGACCCTTGCTACGCCCGTGCGATCGCACTTTTGAAAACTAATCCTTCAGCTCGTCCTCTTGCGGCTAACGAGATTCGTTAGATGAGCAATTAGGTGTAATCAAAGTAGGGTGGATAATATCTGCCCTACTTTTTAGTATCATCCATAACGCCGCCCTCTGGGCGGTTTTTTTACCGCCCAGATGGAGGTGTTACCGATATCTATATCAATGACCCATTCTCCTTACAATTTGAAATCAAAACTTCCTATTTGACTAGCTTGCACGCCTGATAGCAATGCCAAGACTTCCCCACCAATCGAGTTACTAATTAAAGTAGCACTCTCAACTTGAGTAATATTTAACTGGTTGAAGGTTAAACCCCCTGATAAACCCAAAAGATCCTCCCCTTTTGTAAAATCAGCAATGATGTCCAATCCTTGACCTACACCTAATACAAATACATCATTCCCACTGTCACCGATTAGGGTATCGTTCCCCAAGTCTCCATATAAAATATCATCACCGCCGCAACCTAAGAGAGTGTCATTGCCCTTACCTCCATAGATAGTATCATTTCCCCCACATCCATCAATAATGTCGTTATTTCCATTACCACTCAAATAATCATTAGCTTGACTACCGCACAGAGTATCGTCCCCTAAGTTTCCCCAGAGAGAATCTTCTCCTCTACTACCAATTAATACATCATTATTTTTGCCTCCAAATAGGGAATCATTTCCTTTACCACCATCAATAAAATCATCTCCTTGATTGCCATTAATTAAATCATTTTTTTCTCCACCATTAATTGAATCTTGACCGCGATTTCCCAAGATAGAATCTTGACCTTCCCCACCTAAGAGAATATCATTATTTTTACCTCCTAAAATGAAATCATTTCCCTTGCTGCCATCAATGAAGTCACTACCTTCATTGCCGTTAAGTATGTCCTTACTGTTGCCACCGTAAAGGTTATCGTTGCCTAATTTAGCATGGAAAATATTCCCACTATCTCTACCATGAAAAGCATCATTTTCTAGTGTTCCGAACTGGATGCTATTAGTGTTGTTGCTAGTGTTGTTGCTGTAGATAATATTATCTACGGCATTGGGTTTATTTAGATCGGGACGCACTATCTCCCCGCAAAGACAGGGAATATCTGAGTTGGTTAAAGAAGAGAAAGGGGAAGAATTTATTGTCTCTGTTGGCGTTGGCGTGCCGCTAGGTGTTGGTGTTGCTGTTGGCGTTGGCGTACCGCTAGGTGTTGGTGTTGGAATTGGCGTATTTGTTGACGTTGGAATGGGTGTTGCTGTTGGTGTGGGAGTAGGTGTTTCTGGAGGAGTAGGTGTGGGAGTAGGGGTTCCTGTTGGTGTTGGCGTGCCTGTGGGAATGGGTGTGGGAGTAGGCGTTCCTGTTGGTGTTGGCGTTCCTGTTGGTGTTGGCGTTCCTGTTGGTGTTGGCGTTCCTGTTGGTGTTGGCGTTCCTGTTGGTGTTGGCGTTCCTGTGGGAGTAGGTGTGGGAGTAGGTGTTCCTGTGGGAAGGGGTGTGGGAGTAGGTGTTGCTGTTGGTGTTGGCGTTCCTGTGGGAATGGGTGTGGGAGTAGGCGTTCCTGTTGGTGTTGGCGTTCCTGTGGGAATGGGTGTGGGAGTAGGCGTTCCTGTTGGTGTTGGCGTTCCTGTGGGAATGGGTGTGGGAGTAGGCGTTCCTGTGGGAGTAGGTGTGGGAGTAGGCGTGGGAGTACCTACCACTGTCCCTATAATAGGGAAATCAAAAGGTGTGTTATTGGTGTCAGAATTGACAAATTGCAGAATGCCATTTTTAGTGCCAATACTAGCAGCATTTAAGGCAATATCAAATGTTACTAGCTGGTTAGGCGCAATAAGATTAGGGAAATTTCCGACTATACTAAAACCAGTCGGCAAACTAGGAATACTTAGGTTAAGATCGTCAGTGCCTATATTCTTAATAGTGAAGCGTTTGGTGAGAGGAGTATTAACAAAGGTACTCCCGAAATCAACAGCATTGTTAGTGCCATCAATAATATTATTGTTAGTCGGATCTAAAACTTCTATTTGGGCAAGTTTCTGAAGATTTCCAAAATCAATATCCGTGTATATATTGCCGCTTTCCGCGACAATATCATTAGGGTTAGGAGTAGTCTGCAACCATCCATTTTGGTTGACTTCTCTAACTCGATAATTTCCAGGTTCAAGGTCGATAAAACTATAATTGCCACCTGTAGTAGTTGTCGTAGTTTCTAAGACAGTTTCCGTAGTAGCATCAAGTAAGTTGATTTGCCAATTATCTAGTCCAGTCTCGTTAGCATTTTGAATCCCGTCGCCGTTATTGTCTTCAAATTTGATGCCGCTAATGCTGATATTTTGGAAATTCCCAAAGTTATTATCAGTTAAATCAGCATTTGTTAAATTAATAGCATTAGGTGCTACTGTTTGCGTCCATCCAGATTGCAGAACTTCTTCAAGACTGTAATCACCTGGTAAAACATTGTCAAATTCGTATTGACCATTAGCATCTGAGGTAGTATCAGCGATTAAAACCCCTGAACTATCAAGCAATTGAAATTGCCAATTTGGAAGTCCGGTTTCGCCTAAGTCTTGCAATCCATTACCATTAATATCATGGAATTTTAAACCGCTAATACTTAAGGTATCAACTGGTAGAGAATTGGAAAACTCTGAGGTGTTATTTGTGCCAGTATTCAGATCGAGATTAGTGGCAGTAGCTGCGATATATTGACTTGTTAATAAAGCGGGATGCGTAAAGCTGATATTGGCATTACCAGCATTGTCAGTGTTGACGTTTGTAAAACCTAAAAATGTTTCTCCTTCTCCATTTCCAGAAGGATCGGCAGCATTATTGGCAAAGAATTCTATGCGGAAGCTAGTATTAGCAGCAGCAGTTAATTCCCCTGTAATTACCGTGTTGTTACTACCGAGAAAGGCTGATAATAAATTGGGATAATTTTGACCATCATTGCCGCCGATGAAATCATTATTAGCTTTCGGTTGATTGCTGTTGGTTAGGGTAATACCTAAATCTACATTATCACTAATGGAGTTGCCTTGAATACTGTTACCAGTGCCGACGGGAATATTGACACCTGCCGCACCGTTATTAGCGATAATATTGCCCTCATTTGTACCCGTACCGCCAATTTGAGTGTTATTTCCACCATTAATGAATATCCCATTTAGACGGTTAGCAAGCGCACCAGTACCGGCTGCATCTGTGCCGATGTAATTGCCAATAATTTGATTTCCTGATGAGTTATTATTGCGGATTTCAATGCCGCTTTGCAGATGGCCAGAAATGATGTTGCGATCGCCTGCTGCTGTTCCCCCAATTATGTTACTTTGAGCACCTCCGGTAATCAAGATGCCCCGTTGCCCTCCTGAAGGAGGTGTGCCGATAACTGCTGGAGCGCCCCCAGCTAAACCCGTACCTGTAGCATTTGTGCCAATAAAATTGCCTACTACAATGTTATTATTAGTGCCTACACCCTCAATTCCAATGTTGGCATCATCTCCGCTGTCGGTATTTCCTGAGCGATCGTTGCCAGAAATGAAATTATCTCGAATCTCATTACTTTTTGCACCGTCGCTAATGTGCACTCCCCGCCAATTGTTGCCTAAGTTATTATTACCCGTGTAATCGGTGCCAATAAAGTTGTTTAATACTTCATTTTCATTGGCATTGCCACCTTGAATTATTATTCCAAACCGATTGTTGCCGGAGATAATATTCCGCGCTGATGGTAGAGTTCCGCCGATGGTGTTGTTAGCACTCCAAATCAATAGGCCATAATTATTGTTCGGTGAGGCAACTGTCCCGGTGAGATCGGTACCTATATAGTTACCTTGAATAACGTTGTTAGTTCCCGAAGCGATCAAAATCCCGTTTTCAGTGAACCGATTGATCGCCAAACCCTGCACGGTATTGTTGGATGAAGAGATAGACAAACCGTTTGCACCGGCACCGGCACCTGTGCCGTTGAGTTCGATTAGGGGTGTACCGGTGTAAGTTGGCCCCCCTTGACTCCAGGCATTAATTAACGTACCTGCGTTGTCTGTGAGATTGGGTAAGGGAGATAAGAGGTTTATTGTCTCGTTTGGATTGCCTGTAGTGAGATTGAAAAGGATCTCGTCTGCGCCCGCATTGCTATTTGCTTGTGCGATCGCATCTCGCAATGTGCCAACACCACTGTCAGCGTTAGTGGTTACTGTATAGGTAGCCATGATGCACCTGATCTAATGTAAAAAATAAGTTCGGTCTTGGCTACGAGTCTAGCAATTTTACGGAGATTTGTGGGGGGTTTCACCCCCTAATTACCCAAAATTTATGTAAATATACCTAAAGTTAGGTAAATTATTCAGGTGTGAGCACTTACGTATTGTGAATATATAACTAGGGGCTATGGGCTAGGGGCTAGGGCTAGGGTAAAGAAGGGGCTAGGGGCTAGGGGCTAGGGACTAGGGTAAAGAAGGGGCTAGAGTAAGAATGGGACTTGACGCAGTTGAGATAGTGATGACATGGGAAAATTCTTTTGGTATAGAAATTAGTGATGATGAGGCAATTCTGTAATTAGAGATTTGGCTGACATCAGCGATCGAGATTTCAAAGATGATGATGCTTTTGCCTATATTCTTGGTATTTTTTGAACCCAACTCTAACCCCTGTTTGCATCCTCCACATCCGACGCATTGCCCAAAATACACTCGGTGTATAAATATTTTAATTTTTAATTTTTAATTTTTAATTTTTAATTAATTAGTAGACACTTAAATTTACTATCACAATCACAAAAGGGGTTAGACCCCTGGTGTGTTAGATACAATACTATAACGTTGCAAACTTTTATAGCAACCCCCAAGGCGGTTAGGGCAAATCCCAGTGTTACCTCTGGTTCATAATCCATTAGGTCGTAAGCTTTTCCCTCAACGCTCGCCCCTAGCGCCTAGCCCCTAGCCCCTAACTATAGTTGTCCACAGGTGTCAAGGAATGTTGGAGTACCAACTCCCTAGAACCAGTCGCCAACATCTTCTTAAAATATCCAGTGCATTCAGGTGCAGACTTATGCCGACCCCGAAGCCGACATCCCAAGAAGCCAATAGCCACTCTGTTAAAGCGTTACTTTCCGCAGATATTCCTCGGACTAAAAACGGTAACGGCAGCTTGGTTGAGCCAAATATGGAACAATTATTACAAGCTTTGGCGGCACAGGTGCCAAGTCACTCTGCCCAAATCGAACAATTGAAAGTTTGGAAACAATACCTAGAGCGCCTTTTTCAATTTCAGCGTTCTAGCCGGGTGTTAATGGCTGTCATGGAACCGGAGACTTTTATTCTGCGTTATGCTAACTCGGCTTTCTGTCGGTTGGCGGGTTTGGAAGGAACCCACGAGGGAACTGATTTTGGTGGTTTGTTGACAGGATTGGGTATCGGGTTGCTGGATTTGTTTGAAGACTGGGACGGCCGGACAGCGGAGCAGCTATACCGCCGTCATATTTTGTACTGGGTATTCAAACAGCTATATCAGATTGACCTGGAAAGTTTGCGAGTGCTTGATGAACCCGTAATGGCTACTGTCAAAAGTCCGCTGCACCGAGAGCATCGGTTTGTGGAATTTTGGTTGGGTTCCGAAGAGCTAAAAGTTACTCGCATTGACCCGAAAATAGATGAGTTTTCGGATTTTCATCTAAAGTTAATGCCAGCCTCGGAGCGGGAAGCTTGGCTAATGCAGCCTAATCAATTGGCAACTTTGGCGGATAGACTGCGGTTAGAAAATTACCGTGTGGAAGGTCTGTTGCTGTTAGAAGGTTTTGATGTCACGGGACAGGAACAAATTCGGCGGTTGACGCAGTTATTGATAGATAGAGATTCAATTCTAAGACCGGAAAAGTTTAAGAAAATAGATAAACGTTTGCGATCGCTCTTTGGCGCAGATGGTAGCATTCTTTTGCGGACTGATGGCTCCGAAGCGCAACTCTTTATCTGCAAAGACGGTCACGATATCAGGCCGACAGTGTATGCGTTACAGTCTCTCGAAGGTTCTCACTTTTTGCAGGCAACGGCGGCTAATCAAGTCTGGAACGTGCCTGATTTGCGGCGGGAGTGCGAAACGGAGTGCGATCGCTACTTACGGAAAATGGGAGTGCGATCGATGTTGCTAATTCCCTTAGTGGTGAAAACTATCAATCGCGAAGGGGGAGGAAATCAGATTTTAGGAGTAGTGGGATTAACGTGCGATCGCCCCAACCATTTTAACGGTATCGACTGCCAACACGCTCAAGAACTAATTCCCGCCTTCATTGCGGCCCTACGGCAAGCCATTCAGCAGCGCTTCACCCACATCCACAACATCCATCCCGCCGTCGAGTGGCGGTTCGTACAGGAAGCAGAGCGACGCAGTTGGGGCCTACCACCGGAGACAATAGTTTTTAGCGAAGTATATCCCCTTTATGGTATCTCCGATATTCGCGGCTCCTCAGAAGAGCGCAACCGTGCCATTCAAGGCGACTTGCTCGAACAATTTCGTCTAGGCTTAGCGATCGTTGAGGCTTTGTGTACAACTCAAGGTACTCCCTTGGGAGAACAACTTCGACTGGATATGCTGGACTATATCAAGCATTTGCAGGAAAAAGTAACTGTAGATATGGAAGTCCGAGCCGCAGAGTATCTGAGCGAGCATTTAGAAGTATATTTTGACCATTTTATGCAGTGCGGGCCGGAGGTGCAAGCAGCACTGGAAGCTTACCAAGCAGCTTGCAAAAACGAACATCAATGCGTTTATGGCGAACGGACTCGCTATGATGAAATGCTCAGTTTAATTACTGCTAATTTGCAGGAAACTTGGGCAAAATGGCAAGAGCGGATGCAGCAAATTATCCCCCATTATTGCGATATTGAATGCACCGATGGCATGGATCACATGATTTATATCGGCAAGTCAATTGATAGTAAATTTACTCCCTTTCACTTGCACAGTCTGCGTTATGAACAATTAAGAGCTGTTTGCGATTGTGCTAGAGCTGCTTTTCGCTTACAAGCTGATGCTAAAATCAATTTACAACTAGCTCATTTAATTTTAGTACAGAATACAACGATCAACATTTTTCACAACGAAAATACTGAAAAAATGTTTGATGTCCAAGGCACTCGCGATATTCGCTACGAACTTGTTAAAAAACGGATTGAAAAAGCGGTTGATAAAGACGCTCAAGAACGAATTACGCAGTCTGGAATGCTAACTATTGTTTATTCTAATGAGGATGAGTGGGAAGAATATCGGCAATATTTACGCTATCTAGCTCGCGAGGGTTGTGTGGAGTCAAAAATTCAAACTGGTATGGTAGAACCGCTGCAAGGAGTGAGTGGTTTGAGGTTTGGTCGCGTGCGTATTCTTCCTTTTCCTGAAGTTGCTTCTGAGGTAAGTGAAGTAACTGTTATCAATGAATCGGGAAATATAATACCTGTTAACTGTTAACTGGTAATTGGTAACTGGTAATTGGTAATTGGTAATTGGTAATTGGTAATTGGTAATTGGTAATTCTTAATTACCTATCTTCCCCATCTCCCCCATCTCCCCTATCTTCCCCCTCTTTCCCTCTCCCCCTCTCTTCCTCTTCCCTAGCCCCTAGCCCCTAGCCCCTAGCCCCTAGTCCCTTCTTAAAAAAATGTCCGCCCTTCACAGTCTACATTCCGCAGGATGTAGTTACATTGTTATCTAAAGCTATTGGCACTATATTTTGTAGGAGTGTTGAAGGTGAACGCTGCTGAACAAGCTAGGAATATTGAAGTTGCCAGCAAAATTGCTGCTGTTGTAAATTTATTCAAGTCACAGTTCCCAGATGTGAGAGTCGATCTCAAACCTTGGATGAATGATGCGGATACTAGGGAACTCGTCGATCCTGATTCTATTGACATTGGCTTTCACTTCCCCGGTAGGAGTCGGTTGCTGCAAAGCCGCAGCATTTTAATCCAGATCCGATTTTACGACGATCCGGTAGATGGCGATCGCCGCGCGATCGGAGTTGAAGCCGCTGGTTACGATCATTCTGGTCAACAGTGGCGATTTTCAACGGTGGATAATTGGGGTTTTGCGGGGACAAAGGAACCAGCATCCGAGTCGGCGGAAAAGCTGAAACATTTTTGTCGGCAAATATTTGAACTGTTTAATAGTTCAGTTTAAGGCTGGCAATTTCCTTTGAGACTGCAACTAATTGGATAAGTTGATTCGTATGTTGTAGATCGTTTGCCAAATAGCGTATAGCGGTTATCGCGGACTTGTTCGTAGATGCGATCGCCTACCCATTTCAGACCTGGCATTGCGCGATAAGTGGCAACAAATATATTTCCTGCTGGCAGTAAGCGACCGATTTCTTCAGCGGCGTTGCTGCCTTGCCAGCGGCGATCTGGTGCGTTTCCATCTATTAAGATCATGCCCATTTCGCAGTCTTGAGGCGTTATCTCAAATTTGTATAACTTTTCTTTGTCTTGCATAGGTATATACTGAAATTCTTGACCTTTATCTAAGTTTTCAAGTAGTTGTACTAAGGTAACGCAGAGATTGCAATTGCCGTCGTAGATTACGTAGTAAGTCATTGAGTATAGTTGATATTTATGCCATCTAATTATAGCATAACTTAGAAGCTTTATAAGGGATAATTAATTAAGTGTATTTTCTACTAAAATGAAAACCGAAACTACTTTACAGTTCCAGAGGAGCGATTATACCTAATAGTTCTTGCAGTATAAATTGTAGTAAAGTTTGAGTTGCTAGTATTAAACCTAACCTTGCTTGAGCAAGTTTTGGTGTTTCTGTCTTCACTTCTCCCCAAATGCGACATTGACTATAAAACGTCTGGAAAGTATCGCTTAAAGTATTGGCTAATTTGAGCCAATCTGTTGATTTATTGGTGATTAGCGGCTTTTCAAAACCTCCGTTAAAAAGGGAAGCTAGAGTGTCTAAAGTTGTAAATAATTGGGAAATTAAATTGAGTTCTGCGGGATGTATTAATCGCAGACGGTTGTTAGAATTTAGCCAGGGTATGGGGTTGGGATTGATAATCTGCCAAGGTGCGAGGCTGGTTTGCCGATCGCGCTCCACAAGCTCTATAATCCGATCGCGGTCAGCTAGTCGCAACAGGGAACAGCAACGAGCATGGCTATATTGAACTGGAAAGATGCGATCGCTTTCCACAGAGGCGGATTTAATTTGACTCTCTCTCTTTTCTAACGTCTGTGGGGTGTCAGTGAGGTATTGCAACCAGGCGGCTACACTTACATCGGTTAATTCAAACAAAATCATCCCCGATGGCAAAACTTCAATGGTGAAATTTTCCTTACTTAAAAAGCCTATATTTTCATTCTCTTTTTGGCATTTAGCTGCAAGCTGGGTAGCAACTTCGATCGCTGGTTGTTGCCAAAGATGAGCGAGTTTAAGCGCGATCGCAGATATGTATTGCACTCGCCTAAAATCTTTAGTGCGCTGTAAGGGTATTTCCTCAAGCGCGATCGAAGGGGATGCGATCGCAGCTTCTAATAGTTTCAGTAAAATACCTTTCACGCCTAAAACTAAGATCGCACCCACCTCCTGCATCTTTGGTATCTCGTGCATAAGTCATGTATTAAGCTTTCTCGCATCTAATACCAAATCCAGCTTTACTACCCTCTTGATTGTCATTGCGAGCGAAGTGAAGCAATCTCAAAACCTTGCGATTGCTTCGCTTCGCTCGCAATGACAAGTATTTAATCGGAGATGGTATAATTACCAATTACCAATTAGCAATTACCAGTTAACAGTTAACAGTTAACAGTTAACAATTAACAATTCATAATAAATTGCCCAAATTGCCATCGCCCTTAAATAATGGCTAGCCCTAAATGTACCCGTTGCTGTAATTGCTTCAGGTGTCCGAAATTGCAAACCATTTGCATAAATTTGCTTGACAACTACCTCCGTCAATTCTAAAGCTTTTTCCTTCATCCCCATCTGCATCATAAAAGCAGCTAAACCAAAATTAATTCCCGTCCAAACTTCTAGAGGATGAGTTGCACCTGGCTTTTCTGGCGAACCATCAAGCATAACGCCATTAGCTGCACCAAACTCACCTTGATTGAACTTGATAAAACAAGATTCATACACTGTTTCTAAGGCGCTGATCGCACATTCTTCTGGTACAATATCGGGCAATCCTAATAAACGTGCATAGAATTGACCGCATAACTGATCTGCCATTACCACATCTGAACCGCTTTCGCTATCTAATCGGTAATATTGCCCATTCCACAGTCTTTGTTGATAGATTGGTTTAGCTTGTTCTAACCAATTTTGGTAATTGGTAATTGGTAATTGGTAATTGGTAATTGGAAAGAGACTTACATCCTTGAAATCCTTGTTAAAATTGGTAATTGGTGATTGGTTTAATTCTTCTACACTACTTTGATGTTTAATCAGTAAAGAACCGATCGCGATCGCAGCTTCTAACGCCGCTAACCACAACCCGCCGCAATAGGCACTCACGCCCCGCATCTGCCAATCATCAAAAGTCTGATCGGGGGCACCTGAATTTTCAGGAATCCCATCGCCGTCTAAATCAAAGGTTTTGAGATAAGCTAAAGCTTCCACAATTGCTGGCCAACACTCTTGTAAAAACTCGTAATCTGTGCTACCAGTTAATAAGAAATCTCGATAAACTTGCAAGACAAAATCGCAAGGTAAATCTTTCCACAAATTGCAATCTTGATAGCTTGTATAGTTAGTTTTCTCCCAAGGGTGTTCGTTGGGAGCTCCTAAATCGTGGGGTGTAGCCCCGGCAATTTTCCGCACGGCTGAGGCTTGATTCCAGCCAATAACTCTAGGGGTATCGTCTCCCGTGAAAATCGCTCTAGCAAAGGCTAAAAGCACTGCCTTATCTAATTCTGGCCACAGCATTAACAAGGCAAAAGAACCGTAAAGACGCACATCTAAACTCTCGTACCAACGATAATCTATGCACTCTAAAACTGCAAATTGACCTTTGGGATCGCGTTCGTCAGCGGCACTCCAAAGTGTGCCACCATCAGTTAGGGCATAGAGTTCGTTAAACATTGCCATTTTTATGATATCTGGCAAGTCTTCCCTGGCTAAAATTGGCTGTTGCCAAGCTTGAATATTTTCTCGCCAAGTATCCGAATGCTTCATAGCAGTACGAATTATTGACCAGACATTTTTGCCATTGCGACCAAAGAAATCTGTGTAGCGGCGGTAATACCAAACTTCGGGCGCAAATTCGGTGATCGGAAAATCCCAAGCTAAAATAAAGGGAATCTTGCGAGTTTTTCCCGGTCTAATTGTAAATCTAACTGCGATCGCGCAGGCTAATTGTTCTCCTCCTGCGGCTGGTGTTTCATCGGGATCGTCTAGCAAGAAGCCTTCTTGTGAGAAGGGCCGCCAAATATCTTCGCCGCTGCCTGCTGGGTTCCAACGGGTTTGATAAAATACTTCTACGGCGGCATTGGCGACTGTCGCGATCGCCCATTGTCCTTCGCCTTCTTTTACTTCTTCTGATGCACTCAATCGCGTCATCACGCAGCCGATGCGGTGGAAATCTTCTACTAAGCGATTGAAATTTCCCCCACTTTCACCCCAGCGAGAATTATATTCATAAACAGGACTGCCATCATCTCTGACTTTAATTTCTGGGGATTTATTGGCATTAGTAAACCAGCCAACTGTATTCTGCCAAGTCAGCATGATGCTGAGAGTAATTGGTCGATCTGTGGGATTGTGGGCGATCCATTCAAAGATGGCGACTGGATAACTACTTTCCTGATAGTTTCCCGCCCAAATTGGCGAAAATTGTTCGCAGCTTAATTGTGCTTGAAAGACATTTTCATAAACAAACCAACTGCGAGGATAAAGTGCATGATAACTACCAGTGCTCAGGCTTGAATCTGAATTTTGCTCCTCACTTTTTAATTTTTCATTTTTAATTTTTAATTCGCTCGGATACCATTTCCAAGCAGATAAACTACCATCTGTAGGGGGTTCTGTAGATAAGGCATAAGCTTGTTTTTTGCCGTCAATTTCTTCAAAGACGCTGAATTGACAAGCGGGTAAACTGCGGAAAACGTGCTCGCCACCATCGATATGCCAGAGGTTGAAGTCGCCGCGATGCGATCGCCCGATACAGCCGGCACCAAAGCCGCCCAGGGGCATTCCATGCCAGGGGCCATCGTCGAGATTGCTGGGGTAACGGACGGTGTAGGGATTGTCCCAACCCAGGCCGATAGGACGGTTCCAGGTTTGGGGGGGGATGTTGGGGTTAGATGTGCGATCGCTCATGTCATTGATTTTACCCGATCGATGGGTTTCCGTTTTGGATAAATTTATGAAACAATCTGGGCGATCGATCTTCATCTATCGCCCAGATTACTTCGGGGGAAACTCCGCTTGCAATCGCTTGTGTGGCAATTATCCTGTGGTTACTGCTGCTTCTATAGGAGAAGCGATCGCTGGCCTATTAGCTATTAGCTATTAGCTATTAGCTAATTAAGATGTTGTGCATCAGCAATTAAAAACCCCTGCAAGTCTTTACCCTTTAAAAACTAAACTGCGTTCGCAAATTACCCACATAAATAGTGGGGTTGTTGTCAAAATTATTGGCGTTGCCAATTAAGTAAAATGCCGGAACAATAGCAATATTGTCACTGATTGGCAAATAGTAAGTAGCTTCAAATTCATACTGAGTACCGCCATTTCCTCCTCCAGATACCAAGAACCGACGACCGCCCGTAACATCAAACGGGACTAGAAATGATAGAGTTAGCAAAGCTCCATCTTTGCCCAAATCGGGAAAAGCAAGTCCCATCTGATAAGCTTGAGCTTTAATCGTGCCATCCGGTCGATCGGTTCTAGGAAAAATATTAGTTCGGCCGTAGCTGTAGCGACCAAAAACACCAAAGTTGCGGGCAACTAGCCAGTCAAAATTGAAGATAAAAGTATCCGCCGTTGCATTGCCAATTTTGCCGCCGTAACCATCATCAGCCACACCGTAAATCGGCTCTCCAATTGCACCACCCACTTGTCCGCCTATTTGCTGGATATTAGAGCGAGTGTAGAGAAACCGGAAATTTGCGCGACTGCTAGGGCTAAATGCCAGTTCAACTGTTGCTGAATTGGTGCCCTTAAACAAACCTTTAGAGGGGTCAGCAGCCGAATTAAAGGGGTTAGCGGGCAAAAATTCATCGCTTTCGCCCAGATAGCCTAAACGCAGCCTAAACCGACGATTGATATCCCACAAAACCACCGCACCAGCACCGCGATCGACTGCGTTTGATAGAGTGCTACCGTTCGAGTTAAAGGTGCTAGCTCCATTTAAGAAAAAGGTAAAAGCATTATTGTCAAAATAGCGGTAAAAGTTGATCCGCGGCCCGACCACGACTTGCAAGCGATCGCTAAGCGGGAACTGGTAAAAAAGTTCTCGCAAAATAAATTCATTGGGATTAACACCCCCTGTTTGATCCAGAAATGGAGTGCCAAAGGTATTATAAAGACCCGCTGAGGCAAACTGATTTGCCGGGGAATCGCCATTACCAACAGCTAACTGCGTCACTAATTGATCTTTACCTGTAAAAGAAGTAGTGAGCGTCAGCCAAACTAACTGACTAAAAGTAACTTCAGGGTCATCAACTCTCTGAACAACAGGTCGATTTGTAATCGGATCTCGTCCCGCCGGTCTTAGTGCTAGAGGAGTGTCTGTATTCGTCGTTTCTACTCGGACACGCTTGTTTGCAGTTGCTCCAGTCACATTAAACCAAGCAAGACCGCTAAGTTTAGTTGTTGTTGAAAATTGATTAGCTTCTAATTCCGCCGTCCGAGCTTCTAAAGCGTCTACCCGTCCTCGCAATGTTGCTAATTCGGCGGCAAATTCTTCTTGGAGGCGTTGTAGTGCGATTAAGTCTTCTTTCGTGGCTAAATTGTTGGTTCCCCCTGCAATTAGTCGATTAACTTGGTCTAAACAAGCATTTAAACCAGCGGCGAATTCGTAACGAGTTAAAGCTCTGTTACCGCGAAAAGTACCATCGGGATAGCCAGCGATACAACCATAGCGTTCTACCAGAGATTGTAAAGCTTGGAATGCCCAATCTGTGGGCTGTACATCAGACAACTGAGAAACTGAGGTGACTTGAGCAAAGTCATCGGGAGCGCTAAGATCCGCAGCAGTTCCCGTCTCGGTTGGGAAATCTGGTATTTTCGGAACTTCAGCAATTACGGGAGATTGGGGGTTTAAAACTGGAGATTGAGACAACCACAAGGGATAGCTGCGATCGCGGATATCTGTAGCTGCGAGTTCGATTGGAGTTGTTGGAGGCGGTTGTGCTGCTGCTGTCGGAGATAGGTCACTCTCAGTAGTAGGGTTAATTTCTGCGACTTTCTCCTCTGTTGGCGCTACCTCTGGAGGAGATAAAGTGCGATCGCTCTCTGCTAATGCTAGCTTTGGAAGTTTGGCTTCTGAAGTTGAGGTATCCTGTAGTTGGGCGATCGCGCCTGCTGGTACTGAAGCTATTCCCAGACATCCCACCAACATTGACAAGGAGAAAACCGGAGAAGCGATTAGTGTCGCTTTCCTCGCAGTTGTAAATTTATCCATTTTTCCTCACACCATAATCCGAATCGTTTCACCAGAAGGATATTAACAGTAGAGCTGGATCGGATATGTAAAATTAGCCACATTCTGGCCGACAGTTTTTAGAGCGTTAGTTTCAAGATTAAAAAATTTACTGATTTATTCAAGTATTTATACTGGTTCAATACTTGAATTTTTATGATTAAAGTTAAGTCAGACTTCCACCTTCTGCCCTAACTGTAACTGAGGGTTAAACCTCAAGTTACAGCTAGAGCAGAAAGATTACATCAAGTAAGATTGTCTTAGATGCCAAACCAAATCCTGACGCACTTCACTCTTGATCCGATTTCCACGCTCGCAATGCTCTAGCTTGATGCTATCTACATAAAAGCGCACCGTTGTCTCCCGACTTTGGTCTCCGCTAACTTCATTCACCCAAATTTTCGGGTCTTGCCATTGATTTCGAGAACTCTTAAAACTCTCACTCATCCAAACTTTAAAGCTTTCCACTAGATCGTCTAATCTAGTCTCCATACCGACGGGATTGTTGATTATCCGATATAATTTATTGATTTTTATAATCAACAAATTAATTCTCTGTTCCCACTCTCTAGGCAATGTCATCAAATCTTCTTTAAACAAATCTGGGTCTTTTAGCCAGCATTGATACCAGATTCTGACTAGACCAATGAGCGTATTATTAGAGGGCGCACCTCCAATTTCAACTAACTTGCTGCGCTTGTGCTTATCCTGACGTTCGGCTCTCCTCTCCAAACCGATCGACAGACAAATTTCTAAGAATTGTTTCTGGATTGCTCTGATTTCTTCTGCATCTAATCCTCCCTGTTCTGCACCGGAGAGAAATTCTGATAGTTGCTTCAGGCTCATTTCAATTTTCAAGAGCATACGGGTGACATCTTGCTCAGCTAGCAATCGCATCCGCCCAACTTCTCGCTTTAACTTCTGTTTGACCCCCGATCCAGAATGGCCGTAGTAATTGTCAATTGCTTCCAGCTTACCCTCTAGTTCTCCCATTGTATCGGGGTGGGCAAGTACCACTTTCTCCATCAGAGATATTGCTCTTGCTGGATCGACATCACCCTTGATGGGAATTGAAATGGTGTAGTAATAGTGACTCGTAGGACGGCTAAGATTAATAATGTTTTCACCTTGGAAATTGGCATTAGGGATATAAATTTCAGAGTGACTATCGATTAAGTACATAGTTGTTACCCGCAGACCAATTTTTTTGATCACTGCCCGCGAACCATCTGACAGAGCAACAACATCGCCGAAACTGAAAGGCGTATCAATCAATAACACTAAGCCACTGAAAAAGTTCGCCAGAATGTCCTTTAAGGCAAAACCGAGGATAAATGCCGCTCCCCCAATTGTTACTAGCAAACCGGATAGATCGAAACCCAATTGCTGTAAAGCTAGCAATCCACCAATGAAATAGGTGAAAAAGGGCAGGATGTTTTGGAGTATGGGTATTAAGACATCATCCCACATTGCTTCGGAGCGGTCGGCATACTGCTTGAGTGCATAGAGAACTACTTGGGTTAGAAGTTGAGCAATCCAATAAGTTACTATTAAGAAATTAAGGGTGTTCAGACCTCTCTGGATGAACTCAATCGTTATTGGCTGGCCGTTAAATTCCAGACTACTTCCCCATTGTGCTAATAACAAATTCATCCCGACGAAGCAGACTAGCAGAAGTATCGGGCCCCGTGAGATATTCAAGGCTACCAGTGGTATATCAGTTGGTAGTCGGCGTAAAACTACCCGCAGCACTAAGAACAGGATATACAAACTAACAATGGTAAGTCCCAGTATCCCAAAATTGCTGAGAAATGCTACAGCACTACTTGACATCTAATTGCCCTCCAATTGTGATGGAACTTTGAATTTGAATTTTTACTACTAATAGAATTCAATCATCAAAATTAAACAAATGATAGTGGACTGTAACTGAGGGTTAAACCTCAAGTTACAGCTAGAGCAGAAAGATTACATCAAGTAGGATTGTCTTAGATGCCAAACCAAATCCTGACGCACTTCACTCTTGATCCGATTTCCACGCTCGCAATGCTCTAGCTTGATGCTATCTACATAAAAGCGCACCGTTGTCTCCCGACTTTGGTCTCCATTAACTTCATTCACCCAAATTTTCGGGTCTTGCCATTGATTTCGAGAACTCTTAAAACTCTCACTCATCCAAACTTGAAAGCTTTCCACTAGATCGTCTAATCTCGTTTCCATGCCCACAGGATTGTTGATCGTCTGATATAATTTATTGATTTTTATAATCAACAAATTAATTCTCTGTTCCCACTCTCTAGGCAATGTCATCAAATCTTCTTTAAACAAATCTGGGTCTTTTAGCCAGCATTGATACCAGATTCTGACTAGACCAATGAGCGTATTATTAGAGGGCGCACCTCCAATTTCAACTAACTTGCTGCGCTTGCGCTTATCCTGACGTTCGGCTCTCCTCTCCAAACCGATCGACAGACAAATTTCTAAGAATTGTTTCTGGATTGCTCTGATTTCTTCTGCATCTAATCCTCCCTGTTCTGCACCGGAGATGATATCTGATAGTTGCTTCAAATTTATTTCAATTTTCAGTAGCATACGGGTGACTTCTTGCTCGGCTAGCAACCGCATGACCCCAACTTCTCGCTTCAATTTCTGTTTGACTCCGGCTCCAGAATAGCCATAGTAACGTTCAATTGCTTCCAGTTTTTGCTCTATGTCTCCCATTGTATCAGGATGGGCAAGCACTACTTTTTCCATCAGAGATATCGCTCTTGCTGGCTCGACATCACCCTTGATCGGAATGGAAATGGTGTAGTAATAGTGACTCGTAGGACGGCTGAGGTTGACGATATTTTGGCTTTGAAAGGCCGCATTAGGTATGTAAATCTCGGAGTGACTATCGATTAAGTACATACTTGTTAAGCGCAGACCAATTTTTCTGATCACTGCCCGCGAACCATCTGGCAAAGCCACAACATCGCCGAAACTGAAAGGCGTATCAATCAATAACACTAAGCCACTGAAAAAGTTCGCCAGAATGTCCTTTAAGGCAAAACCGAGGATAAATGCTGCTCCCCCAATTGTTACTAGCAAACCGGATAGATCGAAACCCAATTGCTGTAAAGCTAGCAATCCACCAATGAAATAGGTGAAAAAGGGCAGGATGTTTTGGAGTATGGGTATTAAGACATCATCCCACATTGCTTCGGAGCGGTCGGCATACTGCTTGAGTGCATAGAGAACTACTTGGGTTAGAAGTTGAGCAATCCAGTAAGTTACTATTAAGAAATTAAGTGCACTCAGACCTCTCTGGATTAGCCCGATCGTTACTGGCTGACCGTTAAATTCCAGACTACTTCCCCATTGTGCTAATAACAAATTCATCCCGACGAAGCAGACTAGCAGAAGTATCGGGCCCCGTGAGATATTCAACGCTACCAGTGGTAAATCGGTTGGTAGTCGGCGTAAAACTACCCGCAGCACTAAGAATAGGAGATATAAACTAACAATGGTAAGTCCCAGTATCCCAAAATTGCTGAGAAATGCTACAGCACTACTTGACATCTGATTGCTCTCCAATTGTAATGGAACTTTAAAACAGTTTTAACTTTCTATATCAGGCTGAGAGGCTATTTGTAACAAAAATTATTGTTGAAACAATCATTATAGTTGTATCATTGATACTTCCCTCAACTCATCTTTTTGTTTGTTGTTAGTTAAAAATCCTAATTTAGGTTTAGCTATCTCTCCTGTTCACCTTCTTCTTGGATTGAGGGTTACTGATTCTAAACTGTTTGTTTGACTACATTAATCGTATTCTTTGAGATTGCAATCACTTGGGTGATTTTAGGCAATTGCGTCGGCTGGCGTTCGATTGTTGGTTTGACTGCATTTGCGTTGTTCGCCATGACTTTCAGCGTTCATACCCTGCCACCAGTTTTTTTACCTTGTTGCGCGATCGCTATGTTCGTTCCCTGAGTCCTGATTACTTGGGAGCAAAGGCTGTGAATCCTCGAACACAGGGAAAGATAAAATATTTATACCATAATAATACCAACATTACCCACTTTTTTATCTACTTAACAAAATTATAATAATTTCGGCAGCTAATTATGAAATTCTTATGTAGTCGGCATTTAGAGAATTGGTATAAGATTAAACCCCTGTAGCAGTAAAAGCGGCCCAATGATAGGGATTAGCAAAAGGGCAAGGTTTGCGATTGCGTGTTTGCTGCAAAGATGCTTCAGCAATCAAGCGTTGTCCTTGGGGTAACTGAGCAAAGATTTGTGTAATTTGACTTTGAAAATCGCTCAGTAAAGTTTCAAATTCCTCGCTAGTTAAATCTCGCAACCATTTCTGAGCAGAATTAAGCGCGATCGCAATATCTCCCACCTGTATTCTCTGAAGCTGACTGAGATTGTCGTAAAACTTGCCGATCAAAAACAATGTCGAAACGTCGCTCACTTTCCAAAGACTACTGACAATACTGGGAGTCCCAGCATACATCAAACCCGCTGTCAAGCTAACACAATCAATAATATTTTTTACCTCCCCAGCGCCAGTTTCACAACCGGAGAGAGTCAGTAATCGACATTGGCGCAAGTCGAGATTAAAAATTTCCTCCAATGTTAGAGAGTCCTTACCAAAAAACAAAGCCGATTGCAAAGGATGTTCAAAATTTAACAAACTCTGACAGGCGAAGTGGATACCAATACTTTGTTGCTGTTGCTCTCTTTGAATGAGGTGGCGATCGCCAACCCCAATTAATTGATAAAGTGCTTCTTTTACGCCAATTCTATCCCCTAAAGTTTCCGTAGTTGGGAAATGCTGACGAATCGCGCTCATTTCCAGATTGCTATAGATCGCATCTTTAGTAAAATTCTGAACAGCAAAGAGTTCTCGCACTGGCGAAGTTCCACGAAGATTACGCCGCCCAATTTGGCTCAGGCGCAACATTTGACAACTTGGAGCATAGCGAATACCTCTCGGAAATCTGTCAATTAAATATTGAGGAGATGAGGAAGATGGGGAGCAGGGGAGCGGGGGGGCGGGGGAGATGGGGAGAGGGAACAGGAAAGATGAAGATTTCCCCTCTGCTCCCCCGCTCCCCATCTCCTCTGCTCCCCTGCCCCTCTGCTCCTCTGCCCCTCTGCTCCAGAGCTCCCCCTCTCCCTCACTTCCCAAAGGCAAAGCATGAATCGGTAGCAGGTGCAAAAATCGGTGTCCGATCGCAATCAAGCGATCGCAATGTTCGGGAATGCGCTCTACAATCCGATCGATTTGTAAAAGTTCTGCTAGGCGGGTCAATCGAGCTGCTAGTTGATTTACCCAACGGCCTTTTTGTTCGGAATAAGCACTCAAATATTCGTCGGCCCAATCTTCCAAAGCTTCTGCATTTTCTGGGGGATAAACCCAAACTAGAGGATGTTCGACTTCAGGGAGGATAATAAAACAAACCAACATTTCCTCTAAGTTTGCCCACTCGACGATCGCGCAATTCCGATCTGGTAATAATTCCTGAATTTGTTCAAAGGCGATCGCCTCCACTTTTTGAGTGCTGCTAAAATACGGGTCAAAAGACACTATCTCGCGGGCAATCAACTCGTCCAACTGATGCCACAATTGAGTGAGGCGGGTAAAGTCCACACTCAGAGGCATTGAGGAATTATTCAAATCCGGTCTTTCTGCCCCTGAACTACCGCGAATATTGACTTCCAGCTTCGCTCCCCCATCGACTCGCTGCTGTTCTGTAGCTATTTCCTGTCGTAGCAAAACCAACTCATCTTGGACGTATTGGGGAAGTTCTGCTTTGGGAGTTAAGGAGTCATGGGCGAGGAGTTCCACCAGACTGCGAGCTTTGTAGCGCTGCGTATATTCTAGGGCTTTGGCGTAGTAATGAGGTTGGTTAGCTCCTAGTTCCAGACAGACTTCCACCAGAGATTTGTAAAGCACAGTCCAGGTTTGAGCTAATTTTTGCAGGGTACTGGCTTCGCGATCGCTCCCCCCTCTGCGCTCTCCGCGTAGGAATTCCACTGTTTCCACAGCCGAGGCAAAAGTGTTGTAAGCTAGCAGCAATTCCCCCTGGGCTTGGTAGGCGAGGCCTTGGTAAAATAAGGTTTTGGCGTGGCTGTGGGGATGAGCTTCTCGCGTGTAGACTTCCAGGGCCTTGTCATAACAACTGACTGCTTTTTTAAGATGTTCAGGTCTGTTACCCAGCATCAACTCGCCAAAGGCTCGACCGAGATATGATTGCAGCATTGCCCAGCGATCGGGAGAGCCCGAACGGGTATAAATTGCACAAGCATTTTGATAACAGACGATCGCACTTTTGAGGTTGCGGGCTTTTTCTCCTTTCTTATGTTCGCTCAAAGCCCGACCTAAATAAGTGTGTAACATTGCCCAGCGATCGGGAGCTTTTGATTTTGAATATACTTGCAAGGCTTTTTGATAGCAGGCGATCGCTGCTTCTATATTTTGGGCTCGATCTCCTTTGAGTCGCTGATTATAAGCTTTGCCCAGATAAGTTTGAATTGTCGCCCAGCGATCGGGAAACTTAGTGCGGCTGTGAACTTGTAAAGCATTGCGATAACAAGCGATCGCCGCTTCCAAATTCTCCGATCGATCTCCTTTAATTCGTTCGCTAAAAACTCGACCTAAATTATGCTGAGTAGTCGCCCACTGTGCCGGTAAGTTCTCGCGAGTCCGCACCTGTAAAGCCTTTTGATAGCACTCTATAGCTTGTTCCAAATTATCAGCGCGACTACCTTGGAGTCTTTCACTATAAGCGTTTGCTAAATTATTTTGTGTTGTCGCCCAACGACGGGGAAAGGACTTACGATTGTAAACTTGCAAGGCGCTTTGATAGCAAGCTATTGCCAATTCTAAATTATCAGTTGGCTCTCCTCTTAAGCGGCGGCTGTAAGCGCGACCGAGATTATTTTGAGTTGTTGCCCACTCCTTGGGGAAAGTATCGCGAGCTCGCACCTGTAAAGCGTTTTGATAGCAGGTAACTGCCAGTTCTAGGTTATCGGCACTAAAACCTTTGATGCGATCGCTGTAAGCATTGCCCAGATTATTTTGTAGCGTTGCCCACTGTTCCGGGTATTCTGCGGGAGTCCTTACTTCTAAAGCATTTTCAAAACAAGCGATCGCTCGTTCCAGATTCAGGGCTCGTTCTCCTTTAATGCGATCGCTATAAGCATTGCCCAGATTATTTTGCAGCGTCGCCCACTGTTCCGGGAACTCCTCGCGGGTAAAAACAGTTGCTACTACTTCATAACCTGCAATTTCAATTTCTAAATTGTTCGCCCTGCTACCCAGGGGGAACCGCCCAATAATAATGCTCAAATTACCGATCTGAGCCGCAATCCGTCTCGCCTGTGCGGGTTCAGCTTCCGGTAAGATTGCAGTTGCCCAACTGTGCAACAGTTGGGCAAAATGGTAATCCAACTTATCTAAATTGGCAGACAGTAATGGATAAACTGCTTGCGGTTCAGAATTGTAGGCTACTGCCTGCAATACTTCCCCCAGAAAAGTGAGATACTGTTCTGGAGTTGCAGCGCCGATAGATGCCATCATCGCTTCTTCCAAAGGAGCAAGCAAATTTTGGAAAAATTTAGCAGCATTAACTAGCCCCTCTTGCGTTAGGGACGGCACTGCCAGGTACAGTGTTTGTACTAACCCGTAGTCGATTAAATCTGAGTCAGCACTCAAAATTAATTCTGTTCCTGTATCGCTAGAAAAGTCCAGTAGCACTCGGAGCATATTAAAGTCAGTTTCGCGGCGTTGTTCGTCCATCGTGACTCGAAGGAAGAAGGAAGAAGGAAGAGGGAAGAAGGAAGAGGGAAGATGTAAACCAGTGGCTAATCCTTACAGCCAATTGCATCATCAACCCTGGAAATTTTAATTCCTTTGCCAGAGGCGTGAGTTGAGGGTAAGATTGCAGATGGGAAAGGATGGCATTGCTCTTGCCTGAAGGCAAGAATAGCAGTGTTACGCCGCTGACCGCGAGACTTAAGGACAAAAGTCATAGTATTATAAGCGATCGCCTGAAAGCCCCGTGACTTCAGTCCGAGGATAAAAAGCATAAACAGGTTTAAACCTGCCTTAAATATTTTCCCTACTTTAGCACTAAACTTAAGGAAACTGTATTACTATTAGAAAGTTAGTAAGTAGAAACTGGAATGCTTGTCTTTCCACTCAAAGTTTATGGAAAACAACAGCAGTTCAACGCGATCGAGCGGACAATTTCTACAGTCTAATTGAGCGGAAATAAGTGCTTATGCTTATGATAGAACGGTGAGAAAAATAAGTGCTTATGCTTATGATAGAACGGTGAGAAAAAAGCGCATAAGACTTGAATAAATATTACGGATATTTGCTAAATCATTCCATTAGAATTAATCTAAGTATCGGGAACATAGCACGGTGCATAATTATATTTAGTATAGTTTAGCGAAAAATAAATCGACTTGCCTCTGGCTACAAGGGTGAATGTAAAATTTGACAGTCAATTTTTGTCAGATTATTGTGAGATAGGCATCCTGCCCATCTCTTGATTTGATTTATAGACAAAACAGCTTATTCCTGAGCTTTATGCCTAAAGGAGGATACTGCAAAAGCGAGAATGTGGCAGTCTCGAAATAAGAGTTAGCGGTAAAAACAATGCCCCAAATCTTATTAGTAGATGATGAACCAGCCCTGCGCGACAGCCTGACCTACACGCTGCAAAAAGAAGGCTATGAAGTGATGACGGCGGCCGATGGATTGAGTGCGATCAAACAATTTCACAAACAAGTACCAGATGTAATTTTACTAGATTTAATGCTGCCAGAAGTGAGCGGCATGGAAGTCTGCTGGCGGATTCGGGCATTTTCAAATGTGCCGATTGTGATGCTGACTGCTAAAGATCAAGATATTGATAAGGTTTGGGGTTTAGAGGCGGGAGCAGATGACTATGTAACAAAACCCTTCAATACTCGCGAACTTGTAGCGCGGATCAAAGCCGTGTTACGCCGCCGTTCTGCGGAGCAGTCTTCAGATAGTAAATAAATAAAATTTTACAGCCTTTCTCTGTGTGCTGAAGTACAAGAACTACCCCCAACCCCCTTAGAAAGGGGGCTGTTTCATTCTCGGTAGGGGCGGTGCCCCCGTGCCCGCCCAGAGTAAGGGGGGTAGGCACGGGGGCACTACCCCTACAAAATCGCGGTTTTTCCGAGAATGAAACAGCCCTGGGGGCTAGGGGGGGTTGCTTTTGTACCTCCTAATAATTGAGAAATGCTATAGGTTTTTTATAAATATAAAATCTATTAACAAATGAAATGGTTGCCCCAAATTAAATTAAATTCTATTCACGCCAAGCTGTTAGCTACCTATTTGCTGCTGACAACTCTAGGCACTTCGTTGATGGCGGGGTACATTCTGTGGTCGTTTTATGATTATTTCATACAGGCGCGACAGACAGATTTGGAAAATTGGACTGCGGCTTTAAGCGAGAGTGTGGCCGATGCTTTGGAGGAGGGCAAAATTGAGCGAGTAGAACTGCTGGTGAAACGCTACGGGGCACCAGAAACCATTACGCTACGGATTTTTGACCCTCAAAGCCACTTGCTGGCCACTTCCGATCCTCGGTTAGACAAACAAGTTACGAGCTGGTACGAGGTAGCTGGGATGAGGGAGGCGTTCCAAAATCGCTCGGCGCGAGGAATTGCAAAAGGGGTGTTGTCAGGAGAGGATCGGCTTTACATTGCTCGACCTGTGGTTCGGAATGGTCAAATGCTGGGTGTGCTGCGGATGTCGATTACTTTGAAACAGTTTCAGCGCCAGTTTGCGAAGGTGATTTGGACGGTTGGGGGGAGTTTGATGCTGACGCTGTTGCTGTGTGCGGTAATTAGCGATCGCTTTGCGCGTAGTCTCTCTAAACCTGTGGAAACAATGCGGAATTTTGCGATTCGCCTGGGTAGCGGTCATTTTGGCGATAAGTTGGCTATCCGTCAAAGCAATGAGTTAGATCAGTTGGCGGCGGAACTTAATCGCATGAGTGAAAGGCTGGCTTCGCTGGATTACGAACGTAGAACTTTTCTGGCAAATGTTTCTCACGAACTCCGCACTCCTATTAGTAATGTGTTGGTGACGGTGGAGGCACTCAGAAGTGGTGCTGTTGATGAGCCGGAGTTGCGCGATCGCTTTTTTCAAAATGTAGAGGATGAAACTAAACGCCTCTCTCGCCTAGTTCGCGATTTGCTGGATTTGGGCCGCTTGGAGGCGGGTGTCACTCAATTAGAACAGCAAAGTTTGGTACTGAGCAGTTTGATTAACCGCGCTGTTGGTGCTGTGAAACCCCGGATGGAAGCGCGAGGTGTGTCTGTGACGGTGGATGTGGCTGATATTATCTTGTTTGGCGATCCAGAGCGGCTGTTGCAGGCAATTTTGAACGTGCTCGATAATGCGATTAAGCATTCCCTACCCGATTCTGAGGTGATGATTTCGGGACGCAAGGAGGGAAAACAAGCTGTTATTAAAGTTGAGGATCAGGGGCCTGGGATTAGTTCTAGCGATTTACCGCGCATTTTTGAGCAGTTCTACACTACAGATCCCTCGCGTTCGGGTAGCGGTACGGGTTTGGGGTTAGCGATCGCTAAGCGGATTGTAGAAGCACACAGCGGTAGCATTACGGCTGAAAGTAGAATTGGTAAGGGGGCAATTTTCACTATTTGCTTACCGCTTTAACCGCTGAAAGCGGTTAGGGGCTAGGGGCTACGATGCTCAGGGCTAGGGGAAGATGGGGAGATAGGGGGAGATGGGGGGAGAGGGGGAAGATGGGGGAGAGGGGGAGATGGGAAGATGTAAGGGCCTTGGCGCGATCGCACCCTTCGACTGCGATCGATTTAGAATGTTCTCATGGTCTTGGCGGTTGCTATAGTTTGGGAAAAATTTTAGTTTGGGAAGGGATATAGCAGTCCCCAAGGCGCTTAGGACATTCTGAATTCCTAAAACTCTGATTCTCAACCCTTCTTTCCTCTTCCCTAGCCCCTAGCCCCTAGCCCCTAGTCCCTCTTAACCGCCTTGGCGGTTGCTATAAGTTTTTTGCGATCGTTTGCCGTCCCAGAGATTAGCATAGAGAGAGGGATGGATGCCAAGCTTTGGGTTGTTGAAGCTAGGCCTTAAGTACCCAAAGGAAGGGAGAAATGACACTTAACTTGCGGCGACCTATTTTAGTGGGCGGGATTGGGTTATCTTTGGCGCTTTGGCTGTTAGATAGCCTTCAGCACTCTGTTGCAGAATTCGGTGAAGTGGCGCTGTTGGGCGTGGCGGTAGGTGGTGTGGGGTGGTGGTGGTGGCAAGGGCGATCGCCCTCTGTCGATTTTACACCTGCACCTGTACCTGTGGATCGGGAAATGGCGCTGAAGGCGATCGCGACAACTGAAACTGCGATTAATTTACTAGCAGCAGAAGCACTAAATTGTGATGCTAATTCCAGCTTAAAACAACAGCTCAGCCAGTTAACAGCAGAACTAGATCGGCAAGATTTACACCTCTGCGTTGCTGGTGGCAAAGCTGTCGGCAAAACTGTTTTAATTCAACAGTTAAAATCTAACTGGACAGAGCAACACTCGCAACAGTTAACTTTTCGGGAAGCAGCACCATTATTTATCGGTAAAGATGAGGTAAAAATCTCTTCCGATTTAGTCTTGTTTGTCACGGCTGGCGATATCACCGATCCAGAATTTCAAATATTATCGCAGCTCGTTGCCGCAGGTCAGCGCTTAGTGCTAGTTTGGAATAAGCTTGACCAATATTTGCCAGAACAACAAGCACAGGTGTTGCAGCAATTGCGCCAGAGAATGGCGGGAATATTAGCAGCCGAAGATATCGTTGCGATCGCATCTTCCCCTAATCCGATTAAAGTCCGCCAACACCAACCAGACGGCACAATTAAAGAGTGGACTGAGCCACAAACCGCACAAATTCAACCTTTGACTGAAAGATTAAGTCAAATCTTAACTCAAGAAAGTCAAAAGTTAGTCTGGGCGAGTACCATTCGATTAGCATCGCAGCTAAAATCCGAGGTAAAAACGGCATTAAATGGAGTGAGACGCGATCGCGCTTTACCCATAATTGAACAATATCAGTACATCGCCGCCGCCGCTGCTTTTGCCAATCCAGTAGCAGCCTTAGACTTGCTAGCAACAGCCGCCATCAGCACCCAAATGGTAATCGATATCGGTGCTATTTATCAGCAAAAATTCTCCGTAGATCGGGCTAAGATCGTAGCAGGCACGCTGGCCAATCAGATGCTAAAACTAGGATTAGTCGAACTATCTACCCAGACTATCACCGCCATTTTGAAAAGTAACACAATTACCTTTGTTGCGGGAGGAATCGTACAGGGAGTGAGTGCTG
This sequence comes from Kamptonema formosum PCC 6407, assembly GCF_000332155.1. Taxonomy (GTDB): domain Bacteria; phylum Cyanobacteriota; class Cyanobacteriia; order Cyanobacteriales; family Microcoleaceae; genus Kamptonema; species Kamptonema formosum. The sequence continues at coordinate 1,598,835 of NZ_KB235904.1, forward strand.
CTTATTTTACCAGAATCGCAGGTTTAAGCTTAATTGAGTATTTCCAAACTCAAGACGCAAGTACAGATATAACAGATGTTAATAGTCTGAAAGTGAATCTGGCAAAAACCCTGCAAACCGTATTCCAACAAAATCAGCAAGTCACCGTCTTGCAAACTTTCATCAAGCAAGTTATGCAGCGTCTCTTACCAGAATCAGCTAAGCATGAGAATGCAATTGCTGCTGAAGTTTCTTAAATTCCTTGACTTTTTGAACCAATTATTGTTTGATTATGGGGTAAGCTGAAAAGCCTACCCCAATTTTTTTGCAAATAGTCAGGTAAGTAAGTCTTATCCAAAAATTAAATTTATTTCAACTTGGCAAACATTTGCGGTAGGTGGTAAATATACTAAAGTTGTGGCTGACAAATCTGGCACAAAAAGATATGTGAAAATCAATGACGGCGTACATTTTACCACTCATGGAGCGAGGATAATTGGCGGTATAATTATTGACAAAATGGTTCAGGATAAAATCTTAAAGCCACAACCTAAAAAATCTTAAATAATTGTGATGCGTAGCAAAAACAATGAAGATTCGCTAAACTAACAATAGTCTACCTTCTTAGTATCATCTTGCCTCAGACATTTAAGTAAAGCTTCAGAACCATCTTGCTCGCTAACTTCAAATATCTGCGAAAGATAATGAATTTTTTCAATGCCTATTGACTCAAAGTATTGACATAAACGCCACGAGTCAATCGCTCTTGGAGCATCTAATAATCCCGTGTGAACATCAACAACTTTGCCGGATTCCTGTCCTGTAAAGCATATCCCTAATCCATGCTGCTGAAATCTCCACTCTTCTTCTCTCGCGTGAAAGTATCCAGAGCGGGGACAATCAAGCAGATACGTCCAGTCAGTTAAATTGCTATACTTCTGTCGAAATACCGAAATAAGTTCGTCTTGAAGATTGGCAAATTCTTGAATAATTGCCACTGCATCTACATTTTTAGTTAGATAATTCATAGTACATTTCAGCGTATAACTAATAGGGGTACTCTATTGCTGCCTCTGCTACTTGCTGCAAAAGCTGCTGTTCTTGAACTGGCGAAACTTTTTGCCGTTTAATCGGGATACTCTCTAATTTTAGTCGCTTAGCAGCAACAACTCGGTGATGCCCATCCAAAATAATCAAACGACCATTAACAGTTGCATTGCTAATTTTTAATTAGCAACTAACTACACCAAAATCACGAAGATTCGCTAAACTAATAATAGTTTCTCCCCTGATTAAACCTTGACTAATTCTCCACCTTCTCAACCTCATCAGGTACTTGCGCCTGAAACACCCTCAGCGCGGCCAAATCAACAAGGCGAACTGCACTTATCCCTTGCTCGTGCTAGTTTACGGCAAGCATTAGCGCGGTATTCTCCTCTTGGTCGCCGAGAACCGACTGCAAATACAGAATTACAAGCAGAATTACAAACCCAATTAGATGTATTAAATTCCACATTAGAAAAGCTTGACCAGAATGTAATTCGCATTGCTGCTTTTGGCCTTGTCAGTCGCGGCAAATCAGCGGTTTTGAATGCTCTTTTAGGTCAGAAAATTTTGCAAACAGGCCCTCTTAATGGTGTCACTCAGTGGCCGAGATCGGTGAGGTGGACGATTCCTCAATCTCTGACTAAGGGAGATATACAACTTGAATTAATTGATACTCCCGGACTCGATGAAGTTGGCGGTGAAGTCCGAGGTGAAATGGCGAAGCAAGTGACTCGCCAAGCTGATTTTATTTTGTTCGTGGTTGCCGGTGATATTACTAGAACTGAATATGATGCTATCCGAGAACTGCAAAAATTTCAGAAACCTTTGATTTTAATTTTTAACAAGATTGACCTCTATCCAGAGATAGATAGGCAAGCTATTTACCACAATCTACAAGTATTAGGGAAGGGAGAAGAAGTCGGTAGAGACGGAGAAATTCTCAATCCCCAATCTCTAGAAATTGTGATGGCGGCCGCAGAACCTGCACCAGTTCAGGTAAGAGTTGAATGGCCTGATGGTAGCGTTACTTATGAATGGGAGTCGCCGCCACCACAAATAGATCAACTCCAGCAAAAATTGATTACAATTATCAACCGAGAAGGGCGATCTATCCTCGCTCTCAATGCGCTAGTTCAAGCAAGAGAAGCTGAGGTAACTATTGCCCATAAAACTCTTAAATTGCGCCAATCGGAAGCAGAAGATTTGATTTGGCAATTCGCGAAATATAAGGGTTTAGCGGTGGGCTTAAATCCTATTGCTTTCTTAGATATACTGGCCGCACCTGTTGCAGATTTAGCTCTAATTCGGTCTTTAGCTAGGCTTTATGGTTTGCCGATGACTGGTTATGAAGCTGGTAAACTTTGGAAGACTATTCTGTTTAGTACGGGTGGGGTACTTTTTGGTGAATTGGGTAGTGGTTTAATTTTGGGTTTGGGAAAAAGTACGGCTGGAATTGTCGCAGATTTTTCTACTTTTGCCGGAGTTGCTGTTACTCAAGCTAGTTTAGCTGCTTACGGAACTTATGCTGTAGGTCGCGCTTCTCAGGTTTATCTCGAAAAGGGTTGTACTTGGGGGCCTTTGGGACAGGATAGAGTTATTCAAGATATTCTTAACCAAGTCGAAAAAACTTCTATTATCTCTCGCTTGCAACGGGAATTTAAATTCGATTAGGGGGATTTTAGTGCCTTGGAGATGCTGCCTGAAGTTGAAAGAATGACGGCTTTTGTTCAAAATTTATCAATCAGTATCGATCCAAGTTAAGTTTTCACCTTTAACTGTGGGAATAAAAAGTGAATTGCTTGGCTTTTCACAGGCGCTTAGAAGGAGAACTAAGACAATTACAATAACAGCAATGAATAACCAAGCACCTGCATTAGATTTCGGTTCTTTAGATTCCTGTTCTATAAATTGTCTCTTGCAAATTGTACAGAATATTTCTTCGGGTCGATCGGGGTTTTCCAGAATGCAGCAAATAGGTTTTCCGAAGATATCGTGGTGGCAAGACATGATGACTCCGAAGGAATAGAATAAATTGTGGGAAAAAAGTGGATAGGGGCGGGTTTATGTAAAAGGTTGAAGAAGCTCGTTGGCCAACTACTTCTATATATTTATCTGGGTAAACTCAAAAAATTATGCAAAGTTGCCAAAAATTTTATCGATAGTAGGGTAGGACTTACGCAGGGAGTCCCAGAAACCGGGTTTTTGAGAGCATCTGTGGGTTCCGGCGAAGTATTTTCGTCAAAAAACCCGGTTTATTTGGTTGGGTGCCAAAGTCCTGGGTACGTATCTCAGAGACAGCAAAAGCCCTAGATATCTTTACGCCAGAACCCTTATGCTGCATACTATTGAGGGACGAAACCCAAGATTTATCGGGGTTTAGTGTGATTTTAGTGTTTAGCGATCGCGATCGCTCTTGGCTAAGTCATATAGCAATCCTAAATGAATCGTAAATTTTTTACCCCACCCCAACCCTCCCCTTGCTAAGGGGAGGGAGTAAGAAATTCACAAATGATTTAGGATTGCTATATACCAATACCAATGACGCTTTTTAATTTTTCAAGCGATCGCGAAAATAAATCCGATACAAATTGCAACGCGGCATTACATGATTACCATGCAAATTCACCAAACCCATACTATGCAATTTAAACCCCTGTATCGAATCCAATTGCACAGAATCAACACCATCAACGACCTTTTTTGCCGCGCCTGATAATTCTGGGTGCTGCTGCAAATTCCATAAATGCTGCCGCAAATGATCGCCATAAATTCCGGCATCAGTAGCCGCATTTTCTAACAATTGTTCCAACTCAACATCGCCTCGCGCAATGTGATATAAAGCCAGCCGCACCAAATAGGGATGTCCCCCCACTATTGCCATTAATTTCTCAACTTGTATAGCTGACCAATTTAGTTCATAGCGCTGTGCTAAATTTTGTACTTGCTGCCGACTAAACTCCGTTAATTCAATCGGCAAACCCACATTAAAAGGCGATTGATTAATATCCATCGGCACGTAAGCTTCAGTTGAATGTACTACTACTAAACGTAATTTTTTCCAAATATTTCTATTCTTTGACTCTTCATGCCAAGCTCGTAATAACCCAAAGAAATCCGCCGCCACTTCGGGATATTCAAAAATCCGATCCACCTCATCTAAACCCAATGCCAGAGGAGTAACTGTATTTTTTAAGAGATACCTTTCAAAATAAGATTTGCAGGCAACTTTACTACCAAAAATCGCATTCCAGTAATCTTCTAATCGAATTGGCAAATCCAATTCCAGGGCCATATTTGCACAAAACCACTGCAAGAATCTATCTAGATCGCTAAATATTTTACTATCAGCTAATTGAAAACTCAAAGCCACCGTCCGATAACCTAAATTTCCGGCTTGATGGAGCACTCTAGCCATCAGAGATGTTTTCCCCATTTGCCGAGGTGCTTTAATCCTAATTAAGGCTCCAGGCCTGACAACTTCTTCATAACAACGCTCTTCAATTGGCGGTCTTTCTACATAAAAAGCGGAAGCTAAACCGACTTGACCTTCTGGTAATTCTGGCCCTGCAACTGGCAAAGGAGGACTGTCAAGATTCTCCCAAGCTGCTAATATCGTAGGTGCATTTTTAGGAGCTTCTTTTAAATCGCGACCTTCTTTGACAAGATCGAGCACTTCTGCGATTAAATTGGGTGTATCGTTATCTGAATGCCACTCTCGCTGCTGAATTTGATCGAGATAGCCATAGAGGTTATAATTAACAGGTGAAGTTACAGGTAAATTTATCCGAATTGGCAAAATCATCGGTTTGCGATCCGGTCGAGAATCCCGTAACTCTTTTGCTCGTCGCACCTCTTCTGTTACCATTTCACTGATAGCAGATTGCTCAGATAATAGTAGCAATAAATAATCAGACTGCTTTAATTCTGCTTCAATCCGAGTCGGCCAATTCTCTCCCAATCGAATGCTTTCACCAGCCATAAAAGCTGCGTGTCCAGCCTTTATTAAAGCTTCATAAAATTCTAGAGCGAGGCTTTTATCTGGTTCTTGAGCGCGATAGGAAATAAAAACTTTATGGCGGTTTTCTAGTGAGTTGCGAAAACCCGTAATTTGGTAAACAGACACGGGTTCATCAATGCCTTTTAATTTCCGCAGTCCACCGTAGCTTGCTGATAAAGAAATGTGATTTTTGACGACATCATAAACAGTTTGAGAGAGACAAATTCCCCCAGGTGCGGCGATTGTTTGCAGCCGTGCGGCAATATTAACCCCATTGCCCATAACATCATTACCGCTAAAAATGACATCTCCTAAATGGATTCCAATACGATGAATTAGTACCTCACGTTCGGGTAAATTAGCAGCAGTAATAGCAAAAGTTTTTTGAATTTCAATTGCGGAGGAAACAGCTTTTTCCGCACTCACGAAGTACATTAATAAACCGTCGCCCAAGGATTTGAGGATTTGACCGCCAAAGCGATCGCACACTTGGCGCATGATGTCAAAATCCCGTTGGATCAAACCCAGGGTGTGCTTTTCGTCTGCCGCCATTTTAGGAGTGAAAGACTCAACATCTGTGAAGGCGATCGCGGCTAGGGCGCTTTCTCCTCGAAGGTTTGGCGGTAGTGCTACATTTTCTATAGGATTCATGGCGGCAGACTCGCGAGTAGCGGTAGAATGTGCAATGCACTATTCAAAGTTTAACTTGTTGAGGAAAAATTAGTTCACTAAAATAAGTTCTCCTCCACAGACAGCAACCGCCAAGGTAGTTAGAGGGTTAATAATGACTGAAAGTATTATTTTTATTAGCTTCTACCTTCTACCTTTTGCCTTCTGGTATAAATTGTCTTTAGCAGCAGCGCGAACAATGCGATTGCTGTCATTAACTAAAAATTTGAGCCGATCGAGTGAAGTATTGGAATTTTGCGCGATCGCATAACGTTCTAGCCATACTAACGAGTCACATTTTTGTACTAATTTACTCGGAAATTCAGGGTGCATTAGCACAATTAACCGACTAAAGCAAGGAGTAGAATATTCTATCGGATAATACTTGAGGACAGTAAATAATCCATCGGCATTGTGAGCCAAATATCTCGCTATTGCAAATCTGCGAACGCTCTCAGAAGAATCGCTTAGTAGCAGCTTTAAGATATTCTCAGGTGTATTAGGATTTTTAGCAACATTTTGGCGCACGCCTCTATAATTATCTTTTGCTAACTGTTGCAATACACCCGCAGGCGTGTTGGGATTATTGGCAAGACTTTGGCAAAGCCAAACATGATTATTTTTTGCCAAATCTTGCAGTACAGAAGTAGGTGTATTGGGATTATTAGCTAAAAATAGTTGCGTCCAAAGGTTATTATCTTTAGCTAAGTATTCGAGTTCGCTAGTAGGCGTAGCGCAATTACCAGTATTTTTTTTTAAAGCGCTGTAATTTTTGGGCAAACTCTCGATCGCAAATTCAGGAATTGAATTTATCTTCTCTAATTGTTCTAAGAAATCCCCAAATTCTTGCCCCCCAATCGTACTGCTCAAAAGCGCCTCAATTGCTGCTCGATCCCAGCCAGAATCCATCTCACCCGCCAAGTTCACATGAAGCTTTGCTGCTTCTGCTACGTGGCTATATTGGCTGTTAACTAGCTGGAATAATACTTCCTTAGTAGTTTTAGGATTCTCGGCTAATAGTAAGAGTGTATCTTCATCTAACCGATTAATAGCTTGCTCAATAAAAGATAGTGGTAATGTATCGTAGTTGAGGATACTCCGTAGAGTATTTAAAGGAATTATATCGACTAGATTGGAATTTTCTAGTAACAATAGAGAGAAAGTAGGATTGTTTACCAATTGCTCTGGAAACTCACATCCTAAATTCAACAATACTTTAGTAGAAGTATTAGGATTTCTTGCTACATTTTTCCTAGTATTGCTATCTTTACTGTAACTTAATTCTCGTAATAGTTCCCTTGGCGTACTTGGGTTAAGAGCAACTAGCCGTGCTAATTCGGGGCTATTACTGGCAAGTTCAATCAGGCGATCGCTAGGAGTATTGACATCTATCGCCTGCTGTTGTAGTTGAGGTGAGTTAGACAATTTACCTTCTATAGTCATTGTCAAAAAAGTTAGGAGTAGCATATTTTTTAGCTCTAAAAAGTGTAGGCATTCAATTTAGTTTAATCTCTATCGCTTATATATATGTCTCACCCAATAGGACTTATGCAGGGAGTATCCTGATGCGTGTAGATATATCCGTAGGGGCGAAGCATTCGCGCTTAAAATCTCTTGTATAGCAACATGGTTAGAAATTATTAATTACAGAAATTCTTACTGTGATTGCATTTTCATATCGATCTTCTTCCTTCTTCCTTCTTCTAACTACTGTACGCCAATGAGTTTATGAGTTTGTAAAGATAATCTGTAGCCCGGATTTTGCTGAAGCAATTGCAATATTATTGGAATTGCACGAAAGCGATCGCTCCATTCCGGCTGTAAAAAAACAGGGATATTCGGGTTAGAAACCAAGCCGTCTCTATAAAAATTAACTTCCTCACCCGTGCTAATAACTAACTTGATTTCATTCGCTCTACTCCAGAACTTTTCTTGCACAGGGTATTTAGGATTAACGTGCTCTTTTGGAGACAGAGTAATCCAAGTTTCTCCCGCAACTTCCTGCCAGTGAGAGCCTGATGTTTCAATACTTACCTGTTTACCAACTTCTAATAAGCTTTCAACTAGGAGAGGTAAATTTTTATGAATGAAGGGTTCTCCGCCACTAATTACAACTCTCGGAGACTTCAATTCTGTCAACAATTCTACAATTGAACGCTGTACATTAGGTAAGTCTTTGCCTCCCTCGCTATAACCAGTGTCACACCAAGGGCAATGAACAGGACAGCCTGCTAATCGGATAAAATCAACTAAAGTGCCACTCCAGTAACCCTCACCTTGGACGGTACTCTGAAAAGTTTCATGAATCGGTAATTTTATGTGTAAATTTGACTCTAGCATTTATTTCTTATAATTGTTAGTAGTTAGTGGTTAGTAGTTAGTTGTAGGACTTACAAAGGGTGGCCCAGAAACCGGGTTTTTTACGAAAATACTTAGTTCCAACGCACAGATTCCATAAAAATCGGTTTCTCTGCTCATAGCGCATAAGTCCTGAATTACCCAGTTACTAATTACCAATTACCAATTACCAACTACCAATTACCAATTACCAATTACCAATTACCAACTTTCATTCCTTATGATTCCGCTTCCATGAGTGGAGCCCAGCGACGTTTCAGTGCGAGAGTAAGTCCGTCTGCGATCGGTACAAGACTAAGAGTAACTCTGGGATCGTGGCGCAGCTTTTCATTGAAAGCACGAATGGCGAGAGTATCTTTATCTTGCACCTCGGAGTTAACAACCTGTCCTCCCCAGAGAACATTATCAATTGCTATTAAGCCGCCAGTGCGAATCAGTTGGAGCGATCGCTCGTAGTATGCGTCATAATTTTCTTTATCAGCGTCGATGAAGGCAAAATCAAAAGTTCCTCCCTGTCCAGCGGATAACAGCTTATCCAGGGTTTTGACGGCGGGCCCTAGTTGCAAAGAGATTTTGTTAGCTACTCCAGCGGCTTGCCAATAGCGACGCGCGATCGCAGTGTATTCCTCACTTATATCACAAGCAACTATCTGGCCGTTACCAGGAAGTGATAGAGCTACACTAAGTGAGCTATAGCCGGTGAAAACCCCGATTTCCAGAGTTTTCGTCGCCCCCATGAGTTGGACGAGCAGCCCCATAAACTGACCTTGTTCTGGCGATATCTGCATCATTGCTCTGGAATGCTTGGCCGTTTCTTCTCGGAGTGAGGCGAGAATATCCGGCTCCCGCAGAGAAACGGACAATAGATAATCATAAAGCGGGTTGTCGAGGCCGAGAGTCTGCTTTGACATCAGTCTGTCCTTGGTGCTGACTTGTGATTTCAGATTTTAGGTTAGCAACTAATTCAGAATTAGGATATTAAGGTTAATTTTGAGGAATAATGTTGAGTACGTTTATCTTGCAGGAGAGCGCGATCGCTTTTCAAGTCAATCGATCGTAGCGCAAGTCAATTGGCAGCTATGGCAGTAACATGATTAGGATATGATAATCACCATTATTTATAGCTATAACTATGGCAGTTCTGACTATAGAAATTCTCTATGATGACTCGTGGAATATTTTGCAAAACGAAGGTAACAAAGAGGAATTTATTGCTTTTATGTTCGATCGAAACTTGCCTATAGATGAAATTGAAGCAGCAAATATCCTCAACAGTTTAAACCTAAAAGCCTTAAAGCTTGCTCTTCCTAACCCCTCACTCTCTCCGCAACTATGAAACTTCTCTAAGTGTCACACTATATCTACTTACCTTAAAAAAAACAATCCACAATCAGAGCAACATACCCAGAGATACCCAAAATGTATAATTTTGCAGGTTTCAGCGTTGGATTTGGCATTCTAATATTGCTTATCTTCGCCATTCTTCAATGGCTACACATACCCGCAGGTAGCTTTCTAGATTGGGCAATTGCTGCGGCAACTTTTGAATGGTTACTGTTAATAGTTACAGTTCCCTGGAATATTCACTTTGAATCTAAAGAAGTTTTAGCAGAAGCTGCTCAATCAACGGAAAAAGGCATTCCAGTTGATGAAAAACAAATCAAATATGTGGGAATGCTAGCTCGTCGCTCCTTGTTTGCTGCGATCGCACTCCACCTCCTCTCTGCCATCGCACTTTATACTCTAGCTATTACAGGCATCAGTGTAGTTGGTTACATCAGTTCTGGCGCAGCTTTGCTATTAACTATTTTACGCCCAGCCATACGCGCCTATCAATATTTGGCAATGCGTTTAAGAATGATTCGCGGTCAATTTTTACATCCCCGCGAAGATATTGTCGAACTCCGCCATCGTTTTAACGAGATTGAACATACAGTTAAACGCCTCGAACAACAATTAAATCCCGATAATCCTACCTCTTGGGTAGCATCTCAACAGCTACAGTGGGAAGCAACGCGCACTGAATTAACTCGCTTAGCTGCTGGATTAGAAAACCAACGAGCGACAAATCAAGCAGAACATACTCAGCTAGCTAGGGAAGCGCAAAGTGCGATCGCTCAACTTAGCACTGATGGACAAGTTCTAGATCATGTCCGCGAAATTATTCGCTTCTTCAAAGAAGCTTAAATGCTGATAGGAATTATGCACAATTTACGTAACGCGGCTATTTGGGTGGTGAAAGAACCGCCAAGATAGCCGCGTTACAGGTTTTAATTTTTAATTTTTAATTTTTAATTTTTAATTTCTAGAAATATGCTATAACTTATTAATAAATCTTAATAATCCTTTACTAAATGTTGAGTTCCTCTTCTGGCAGAATCAAACTCAAAGATTTTTTGAAAGAAAAAATATTCTTTGGGAATGAGCCAACACCTGAACTTATTGCCCTATTACTCATCTACTTCGTCCAAGGCATCTTAGGACTAGCACGCCTAGCGGTTAGTTTCTTTCTCAAAGATCAACTCGGCATGAGTCCCGTTGAAGTATCGGCAATGCTGGGTGTAACCGCCTTACCTTGGGTGATCAAGCCCTTATTCGGCTTCATGTCCGACGGGCTGCCGATTTTCGGCTACCGCCGCCGCCCTTATATCATTTTATCAGGGCTGTTAGGCACATCGGCTTGGATCGCCTTAGCAACAATTGTTCACAGTCCTTGGGCAGCTACAGCAACGATCGCTTTTAGTTCTTTATCTGTAGCAGTCAGCGACGTAATCGCAGACTCCCTAGTTGTAGAAAGAGCAAGGAAAGAATCGGCTAAAGAGGCGGGTTCCTTACAATCCCTAAGTTCGGCAGCCACAGCCATTGGTGGGCTAATTACAGCCTACCTTAGTGGTTTCCTCCTCGAACGGTTTAGCAGCCAAACAATATTTTTAATCACTGCTTCCTTTCCCCTAATCGTCTCAGCCGCAGCATGGTTAATTATCGAAGAACGAGTAAGCGATCGCTTCAACTTCAACATAGTTAAACAGCAATTCACCCAACTGCGCCAAACTATCACCCAAAAATCTATCTGGTTGCCTACCGCCTTCATCTTCCTCTGGCAAGCCACCCCAAGTGCAGATTCAGCCCTCTTCTTCTTCACCACCAATGAATTAGGCTTTCAACCCGAATTTCTAGGTCGCCTGCACCTAGTTACAAGCTTTGCCTCCCTCGCAGGTGTCTGGCTGTTTCAACGCTTCTTCAGATCTATCCCATTTCGCGTCATGTTTGGCTGGTCGATCGTCCTCTCAACTACCCTGGGCATGACAACTTTGCTGCTAATTACTCACACTAACCGCAGTTTAGGCATAGACGATCGCTGGTTCAGCTTGGGAGACGGACTAATTTTAACAGTCATCGGAAAAATTGCATTCATGCCGATCCTAGTGCTCTGCGCTCGACTGTGCCCAAAGGGAGTAGAAGCTAGCTTATTTGCTCTACTAATATCAATAAGTAACGTCGGATTTCTCCTTTCCTACGAGTCTGGTGCATTGCTAATGCACTGGCTCGGAATTACCGAAACTAACTTTGATAAACTCTGGCTCTTAGCCACGATCGCCAACCTCTCAACCCTTCTGCCTTTACCATTTTTAGGCTGGCTACCCTCCACCAATCTCGATACAGAACCCGAAGAAGGATACCATTCTTCTATTCCTCTTTTACAACCAGAAATGGCTAGTTCTAAAATTGTAGGACAGCATTTTATGCCGGAATTTCTGCCAGATTTAGTACCAACAATTCAAGACAAATTTACGGCTGAAGATCCTAAATAATTAGTCAATCGCTCTGTGTTTATCTGTGGTAAAATCTAGCTACAATCTGCCGTAAAAAAATCAAAATCTCTACATTATGCAGAAACTAGAAATTCATCAACCCGTATCCTACGATCGCAAAGACTGGCAGCGCGGCTATGAATCCCAAACCCAGGAATATAACTACTGGATCGACGATGTAGAGGGTGAAATTCCCTCAGATTTGCAAGGAACTTTTTTCCGCAACGGCCCCGGTTTACTGGATATTAACGGGCAAAAAATTCACCATCCTTTTGATGGCGATGGCATGGTTTGCGCGATCGCCTTTGCCAATGGTCGCGCTCACTTTTGTAATAAGTTTGTCCGCACGGAAGGTTATCTCGCCGAACAAGAAGCAGGTAAAATCCTCTATCGTGGCGTTTTTGGAACTCAGAAACCGGGGGGATTGGCGACGAATATTTTTGACTTAAAAATCAAAAATATTGCTAACACTAACATTATTTACTGGGGCGGCAAACTTTTGGCACTATGGGAAGCAGCAGCACCCTACCGACTCGATCCCTATACTTTAGAAACTTTAGGATTAGAGTACCTGGACGGGATATTAAAGCCTGATGAACCGTTTTCAGCTCATCCTAGAATTGAAAGCAGAGGCGGAAAAGGTAAGAGATTGGTCAACTTTTCTGTCAAGCCTGGACTATCTAGTACCATTACTATTTATGAACTAGATGCTGATGGGAAACTCTTACATCGCCACAGTCATGTAATCCCAGGTTTTGCGTTTTTGCATGATATGGCAATTACGCCTAATTATTGCATCTTCTTCCAAAATCCTGTAGCGTTTAATCCTTTGCCTTTCGCTTTGGGATTAAAAGGTGCGGCGGAGTGCATTAAATTCGATCCGAAGCGCCGAACACAAGTAATTTTAATTCCCCGCAACCCAAATCAAGGGGAAATAAAATTCTTAGAAGCTGAGACTTGTTTTGCCTTTCACCACGCTAATGCTTGGGAAGAAGCAGGGGAAATCTTTGTTGATTCTGTTTGCTATGAATCTTTCCCAGATGTGGAACCGGGAAAAGATTTTCGGGAAGTCAATTTTGATAGCATTCCGGCGGGAGAGTTGTGGCGTTTTCGGCTGAATTTACAAGAGGAAACAGTTCAACATGAAGTAATTGAGCGCCGATGTTGCGAGTTTCCAGTTTTGCATCCCGATCGTGTTGGTCAGTCTTATCGATATCTTTATATAGGAGGTGCTGAGGCTGAATCTGGGAATGCTCCTTTGCAGGTAATTTTAAAGATTGATTTGACTAAGAATGAGCGTCAAATTTGGAGTGCTGCACCGAGAGGTTTTGTGGGAGAACCTGTTTTTGTGCCTCGCAATTCTTTTGAGAGTGAGGATGATGGATGGTTGCTAATATTAATGTATGATGCGGCTAATCATCGGTCTGATGTGGTAATTTTGGATGCTCTTGATATTACTAAGGGGCCTGTGGCGAGGTTGCATTTGAAGCATCATGTTCCCTATGGTTTGCATGGTAGTTTTACATCAATATAACTTACGCAAAACTATCCGTAACGCCGCCATCCTGGCGGTATTCTTACCGCCAGGATGGCGGCGTTACTTAACGTGCGTAATTCCCGATCGAATATCTAATACCCCGGCAATTATTGATAATGCAACAATCGGTGCTGTCACCGCTCTCAGAATTCTACTCCCCAAAGACACAGGTTGAAAACTAAACTGGATCGCAGTTGTTACCTCCTTCTCCGTCCATCCCCCCTCTGGCCCTGTAGCGATTACAATCGATGGGTAATTAGTAATTTGTGATTGGTGATTGGTGATTGGTAATTGGTAATTGGTAATTGGTAATTGGGAATTGATAATTGGTGATTGGTGATTGGTGATTGGTGATTCTTCCTTTTCTATTTTATTATCTAATAAGCAATCTAATAAATGCCGTGAATCGCCGCGAGCAACACAAATATATTTATACTTTCGATCGCAATTTTCTACCCCAACAGCAAAGGAAACGGGCTCTAACATTACAGGTACAATTTGCCGTTCTGACTGCTCGGCCGCCTCAGCCGCAATCCGCTGCCACCGCTCAATCTTCTGAGAACTCGGCTTGAGTAAGGTGCGATCGCTAACTACAGGTATTATACAATATACCCCCAACTCTACCGCCTGCCTCACAACATCATCAAAGCCATTTCCCTTGGGCAAAGCCGCCATCAGGGTAACATCTACATTCAGCTCACTTTTAATAAAAACTTCCTCTTGTATAACGGCAACTGCATCTATTGCGGCCAACTCAGCCAGCCAGCAATGCCCCCGCCCGTCCATCGCCAAAAAGCGATCGCCCTCTCTCAACCGCAAAACTCGATACAAATAATGCTGCTGCTGTGCAGTCAGGATTATTTGTCGATCTTGGAGTTGAGAAGGAGCGATCGCTAATCGTTGTAATTGGGCCATGTGACGTTAGATTTTAGATATTCAATCCGAGATTTTATTCAATCTCAAATCTACAATCTAAAACCTACCATCGGCTCAGCCTTATTCCTTGATTTGTTTCAAGTAAGCCGAGATTGCCTCTGTAGCTAGCTGTGTTATCGGCTTACCCTGACGGGCTGCTTCATCTTTCAGCTCACTGTAGATTTCATCGCGAACGCTAATTCGACGACGGACTTTGGCAGCACCTGCGGGGCTTGTCTCATCCCCATTGTCGTTACTAGCAGTAACTTCTAATTCATTGATCTCAGTGGTCATCGAGGCAGCAGATGGGTAGTTGGTTACAAAATGACGGATATATTCCATCCCAACGCGATCGCAAAAATCTCCGAAACTCTCTCCTAAATTCCGTCCTTGTTTAAAACAAACAAAAATCGGCTCTAGAAAAGTTTCCAGGCCATTAAAAGGAACTTTCTCCTCAAAAGGTTTTGCTAGGCGCGTTTGGTCAGGAGAACCACCCAGCCAAACTTGATAGGCTTCAGGGGCACTCCCAACAAATCCCAATTCTGCCATATAAGGTCTCGCACATCCATTGGGGCAACCAGTCATCCGCACGACAAAATGCTCTTGCGGCATTCCCAATTTCTCTAAAACTGCCCGAATCCGGTCTAAAATTCCCGGTATTACCCGTTCTGATTCAGTAATCGCCAGCCCACAGGTCGGCATTGCCGGACAAGCCATTGAATAGCGCACTAAGGGGTCGATCGCAGTTTCCGATTTAATTCCGCAGCGATCGAGAATTCCTTGAATTTCTTGTTTGCTATCGGCTGAAATCTCGTAAATCAGTACATTTTGGTGCGGTGTAACTAACATCGGCAGGTTGTATTTCTGCACAATTTCCCGCAGCGCCGTTTTTAGCTGAAATCCGCCTTCATTCTTAACTCGGCCATTTTCTATGGAAATGCCGACAAAAAGTTTGCCGTCACCCTGTTCGTGCCAACCCAAGAAATCATAGTATTTCCACTCCGGTAGTGGCTTAAAAGCTGCTAGGGGTTTGCCAAAATACTCTTCTACTTTTGCCTTGAATTTCTCTACGCCCCAGTCATTGATCAGATATTTTAACCGGGCGTGGCGGCGGTCGGTGCGATCGCCATAATCTCTTTGCGTTGCCACAACAGCCTTAACCAAATCGTAAACATCATCTTTTGCCACATAGCAAATCTCATCGGCTACCCGTGCAAAAGTCTCTTCTTTATTGTGAGTGCGGCCCAAACCCCCACCAGCAAATACGTCAAACCCTTCTAACTCCCCAGCGGAGTTAACAATGACCACCAAACTCAGATCCTGGGAATACAAGTCAATGGAATTGTCTCCCGGTACTGTCACCGAGCACTTAAACTTCCGGGGCATATAGTGCGCCCCGTAAATTGGCTCTTCCTTGTCCGCGAAGATAGTCCCGTTTTTATTCTCTTGTCTCGCCGCCGTCACCGCTGGGTCTTCTTCGGCCGTTACTGCCTTTTCGCCATCTAGCCAAATCTCGTAATAAGCACCCGTCTGAGGTGTGAGCAAATTAGCAATATTCTCGGCGTACTGTCTAGCAAACCCATAGTCTGGGCGATTTTTATAGGGTGCTGTCGGTGCCATCACGTTGCGGTTTAAGTCGCCGCAAGCTCCTAGAGTTGACCCCATACTTTTTATAATTGACGAAAACACGACTTTGAGATTTTTCTTCAAAACGCCGTGTAGCTGGAAACCTTGACGAGTCGTGGCCCGCAGCGTACCGTTGCCATATTCCTCAGAGAGTCGGTCTAAGGTCAGGTAGAGCTCCGGCGGCACGAATCCCCCAGGATTGCGGGTGCGGAGCATCATTTGAAAGTCTTTCTCCTGGCCCTTAACCCGATTGTCGCGGTTGTCCTGTTGGTAGGAACCGTGAAATTTGAGGATCTGAATGCCGTCTTCGGTGAAATGCGTTGTGTCTTGCAACAGCTCAGTTGCAACGGGTTCCCGCAGGTAGTTGCTGCGTTCTTTCCAGCCTTCTGCTTTAGAGAGCTTGCGTTGGGTGGGAGCGATCGGAGTTTGAGTCATGGATGCAGTGCCAGTTGTAATCAGCAAAATTTACTTGTATATTCCTTGACAAAATCACTCAAAAATGCTTGAGTAGGAAAATTAATAGCGGTAATCCGGTGGGAATTGTGTTCAATCATTTTATTTTAACATGAGGGCATGGCGAAGTTGCGATCGTAATCAATAATTTAAGATTGCTCGGTAAGACCACTTTGCAGGAGGTGTTTTCACTCCCTAGAGGTCGGCGTTACGTGAGTTAAAATTGCTGGTAACGCTACTTTGCGGGATATATTCTGAGCGCCGATACGGTCTTAGCTGAGCTACGAATAATTGATAGAGGAACAAAAATGCCAAATTCATTAATGTATGAAGAAAACTATTTTGTAGTCTTGGAGCAAAATCAGCCAGAGCAATTCTTGACTACCGCAGAACTGCTAGAAAAGCTGAAGCTGATTTTAGCTCAGCGGCAGGATGATTTGCCGAGGGAAGTGCAAAAATTTACCTCTGTGGAAGCTCAAGCCCAACATTTGATCGACACTTACTGTGAATTAGATGTCGGGCCTGGAAACTTTTTACAATGGTATGCTGTGCGATTGGAAAAGTAAGATTTATTGCTAATTGCTAATTGCTAATTGCTAATTGCTAATTGCTAATTGGGGAAAGACATTCCTACCTTCCCCATCTTCCCCATCTTCCCGATCACCTTTTCCTTCCCTAAGCTTTGGCTGCAATTAAAGCCAAATCAATTTGATTTTCAGCAGGTTGAGTAACTTGAGCTTTTAAACCAGGGCCGAAAAAAGTAGCAATTTTCTCCTCTTTTTCTTGCCAAGTTTCTAGGGGAAACAACGGTGAATAAAATTTCAGAACTAAAGTATAAGCACCATCAATGGTAATTTCTTGCAACCCTTTGAGCAAAGGTCTTTCCTCATCTGTGGGAGCTAAACCCAAACGTTTAAGAGCATCATCTAAGTGAGCTTCTTGACCATACCGGTAACGAGTTACATCCTTACGAAGTTGATTTTGAGTAGGCGTAGCCTGCTGTTCTCGCAGGGCCAATACTTCGGGAGTTGTGGGTGTGGTGAAAGGTACTGGGGTGAGTTCAGAGGCTTTCAAGGCTAGACCTCCGAGTAGCAGTGGAACTCCGTAAAAAAATCCTGCCAGATTGAGGGTAGGATTACCGGCAAAGTAGGCCCAGAATCCACCAAGTGTTAAAATACTGCCGACAACTAAGCCGACGATCGCTAAAGAAATTTGACGTAACATATTCAGTAGGTTAGTTTGGGGGATGCACCGAATATAGCAGTTTTCAGTTGCATGAGAACAGGATAATTGCTAATTGCTAATTGAGAATTGAGAATTGTTATTGATTATTAAGTCCAGAACGATAAGAGTTTAGCAGAAAAATGATTAAAAAATATCGAGAATACTATGCTTAAACTACTTAGATACATTAGTATGTCCCTGATTACCGCCTGTTTGCTATTTGCTTGTCACGCTTGGGCACCGACTGAAGTAAAACGCCCTCCTTTGAAAGTGGAATTTACATCTTTTGTTGGGGAGCATTCAGGCATCATTGCTCAAGAAAAAGGATTCTTCAAAGCCCAAGGGGTAGATGTAGAATTAATTTATAAACGATACATCCAATTGGAAATAGCAAATTTCAGTGCGGGTAAATATGATGGCATGGTATTGACCTTGGGAAGTTTTATCAACTTGAGTGCCACAAATCCAGATATACAAGCTGTGGTGGTTATAAATGAATCAACAGGCGCAGATGTGGTAGTCGTCCAATCGCAAATTAAAACCGTCGCTGACTTAAAAGGTAAAAAATTGGGTGCAAATCTAGGCGGTTTTAGCGAAATTTTCGTGACAGAAATGTTGAGAACTGCTAACTTAACCAGCGATGATGTGAACTTGGTTAAATTAGAGGCTTCAGACATTCCTCAACATCTGGAAAATAATACTATTCAAGCCGGACACACTTGGGAACCTCATCTTTCTGAAGCGATTAAATCAGGGGGAAATATCCTATTTACCAGCAAACAAACTCCCGGTTTGATTTTAGATATGATTGTCTTTCGTGGTGAGACAATCCGCGATCGCCCCGAAGATGTTGGGGCATTTGTACGAGGATGGCTAGAAGGCTCTGCCTACTGGAAAGCAAATGTTCAGGAAGGAAATGCTATCATTAGCAAGGCATTAGAAATTCCTCTTAATACAATCTCTCTGGAGGGAGTAAACCTAACTAATTTAGGTGAAAATCAAAAATTCTTTCTATCTAGCAACCCTAACTCCATTTACAAAACTGCCAAAATCTATGCAGACTTTTTTATTCGCGCTGGAAACGTGACGCGCATTCCTGAGCTAAAAAGTTTATTTAATTCTTCTTTCTTAAACCCTCCCTCCTAGTTTAAAGCCATGCAGCATTCCCTTTTGGGCAGCATCCGTACAAAGTTGATCGCCTGCTTTCTGATTGTTGCTTTGATTCCTTTGCTATTATTGGCATTTCTTGACAAACAGACAACTGAAAAAGCCCTAACTGACAACGCAAAACAAGCCCTATCTGCGGCGGCTAACGAAACTGCTAACAGAATAGATGCCTTTATTGATGCAAATCTCGATGCCGTGCGCGTAGAGGCGATTTTACCAGGTTTGGCACGTTACCTCAGCCTAAATCCAAAACAGCGAAATAACAGCCCCGAAATGCAATTGGCGACAGAAACATTAATCCGTCTCAGTCGCAAAGATATGATCAATATTCTCTCATACTCTTTGCTCGATTTAAACGGGAAAAATGTATTGGATACCCATACATCAGATATTGGCAAAGATGAATCTGGTCAAGATTACTTTAAAAAACCAGTGCAAACGGGGTTATCTTTTGTTTCTAGCATGAAGCGATCGCCGACAATTCCTGACCTTGTCACCCTCTTTTTTAGCAGTCCAGTTCGCAATGCCAAGGGAGATATATTGGGTGTATTGCGTGTTTCATACAATGCTACTGTTGTCCAGCAGTTAGTAACTCGACAAACTGAACGGGCTGGGGCAAAATCTTTTGCTATTCTTTTAGATGAAAATAATATTTATCTGGCACATAGCACTAGACCAAAAATGATTTTTAAATCAATTGTACCTTTGCCTGCCGATATTGTAACTCAACTGCAACGGGAAGGGCGTTTATCTAATTCTCCCGTCAAAGAATTAGCAACTAATGAGTCAAAGCTTAAGCAAGCATTGGATCATAAACAGTCGTATTTAATTACATCTTTGGCAGCAACAGGCGATCGGGTTAATCTGATTGCGATCGCTCGTTTGCAATATAAACCTTGGTCTGTGTTGTTCGCCCAGCCGATTGCTGTTGCCCTAGCACCTGTAGAAAAGCAAATTCGTGACGCAATGTTTCTATTTACATTTATCGCTGGAGTAGTGACCATCATCGCTTTTGCGATTGGGCAACTGCTAACAAAGCCAATAATTTACCTTACCAATATAGTTTTACAATTTACCGCAGGTAACTTAGATATCCGCATCAAAATTAACTCAAAAGACGAAATAGGTCAACTGGCAAAATCGTTTAATAACATGGCACTTCAGTTACAAACATCTTTTGAAACTTTGGAACAACGGGTACAGGAAAGAACAGCAGAGTTAGTGATTGCTAAAGAAAAAGTAGAGGATGCAAATCAAGCTAAAAGCTTATTTATTGCCAACATGAGCCATGAATTGCGATCGCCTCTCAATGCTATTCTCGGTTTTTCTCAATTGATGGTACGCGCCACAAACTTGCCGCCGGAACAACACGAAAATGCGGGCATCATCTATCGCAGTGGCGATTATCTATTGACACTGATTAATAATGTTCTGGATCTATCGAAAATTGAAGCAGGTAAAACTATCCTCAATCCTAAAGACTTTGACTTACATCTCTTGCTAGATGATTTAGAAGATATGCTGCATCTAAGTGCAACTAATGCTGGCTTAAAGTTGGTCTTCAAACGGCATGAAAATGTCCCCCGTTATATCTGCACCGATCAAGTTAAATTGCGTCAGGTTTTAATTAATTTACTTAGCAATGCTATCAAATTTACCTCCGAGGGTCAAATTACTCTCTCTGTTTTTCAGGGAGATCGCGAAACAACAGATATTTTTAATCTTCATTTTCGGGTACAGGATACTGGGGTAGGGATTGCCGCCGCAGAATTGCCAAAGCTTTTTGATACCTTTTCCCAAGCGCAAGCCGGAAAAGAGATGCAAGAAGGAACAGGTTTAGGTTTAGCTATCAGTCGGAAATTTGTGCAACTGATGGGCGGAGATATTTCCGTAGAAAGTAAATTAGGAAAAGGCACAACTTTCCAATTCAATATTCAGGCAAAATTGGGTCAAGAAACAAATCCCAAGATTTCAGAAGAACATCCAAGAGTGCTGGGGCTTGTTCCCAATCAACCTACATATAAAATTCTCATAGTAGATGATAAACATATTAATCGCAAATTACTAATTAAATTGCTCAGTCCTTTGAGATTTGAGATCGAAGAAGCTAGTAATGGAAAAGAAGCGATCGCGATTTGGGATGAGTGGGAACCCCACCTAATTTGGATGGATATGAGAATGCCTGTGATGGATGGCTACGAAGCTACAAAATATATTAAATCCACCACCAAAGGCAATGCTACAGCGGTGATTGCTTTAACGGCAAGTGTTTTAGAGGAAGAAAAAGCGATCGTGCTTTCGGCTGGGTGTGATGACTTCGTTCGTAAACCTTTTGCTGAATACACCATTTTTGACACACTAGCTAAACATCTTGGTGTAAAATATATCTATGCAGAAACAAATTTGCCGACAATAGATGAGCGATCGGGAACCATCTTAACGTCGCTACAGCTAACCTGTATGCCGAGAGAATGGATTAGTCAACTATACGAAGCAGCACTTGAGGCTAATACAAACCTCGTCTTACAACTGGTAGGAGAAATTCCACAGACAGAAACTCGTTTGATACAATCACTGACAAAACTGGTGCGTAGATTTGAATTTGAACAGTTGGTTGACTTAGTAGAACCCCTAATAACTAATGAATGCTAACTCTGAAACAGAAAGTAAAGGTAACATTCTCCTAGTAGATGACATTCCCGACAATCTGCAACTTTTAAGCGATTTACTCCTCAAACTCGGCTACACTGTTCGCAGCGTCACCAGTGGCAGAATGGCACTAAAAACAGTCCAAGTGAAGCGACCAGATGTGATTCTTTTAGATATCAAGATGCCAGAAATGGATGGCTATCAAGTCTGCAAAGCTCTTAAAAAAGATGAAAGCTTACGCACAATTCCAATAATATTTATTAGTGCTTTAGATGATGTTTTTGACAAGGTGACTTCCTTTAATTTAGGTGGAGTTGATTACCTTACCAAACCTTTTCAGATTGAAGAAGTTGTAGCCCGTCTGGAAAATCAGTTAACCATCCAACGCCAGCAACGACTTTTGGAACAAGAAATTGCTAAACGCAAGGAAGCAGAGGAGGTACTTTATCAGTCCAGAGCATTACTATCTAGTATTTTGAATAGTTCCCTTGATGGCATTGCGGCAATGCAAGCCGTTCGTGACCCTAGAACAGGAGATATTGAAGATTTTCGTTGTTTAGTAGTCAACCCTGTAATTGCTAGAGCCTTTGGCAGTAAGCGTGAAGATATGATCGGCAAGTTAGCACTGAAGAAATTTCTCAGCCGTTTTGAGCCAGAACTATTTACTCGTTTTGTTGAAATTGTTGAGACGGGAGAACCTTTAAAACGGGATTTTTACTCTCCGTCAGGAGAGTCTTCTTGGTATCACTTTGTGGCAGTGAAGTTAGGAGATGGTTTTGCCATTACCATTCGGGATATCACGGCTCGAAAACAAGTCGAAATGGCTCTCCAAGATGCCAATCATAAACTAGAATTACTGGCGAATTTGGATGGCTTGACTCAAGTTGCTAACCGTCGTTGTTTTAACGAGCGTCTGCACAGGGAATGGTCGCGCTTGGCGCGAGAACAACAGCCACTTTCACTAATTTTGTTCGATGTTGATAAGTTCAAATCCTACAATGACTATTATGGTCATTTAGCAGGTGATGATTGTCTCATTAAGATAGCGCAAGCAGTACAGCAGGAAGTTCATCGTCCCGCCGATTTAGTGGCGCGTTACGGCGGCGAAGAATTTGTGATACTTCTCCCCAATACAGATTTAGCGGGAGGGATTAATGTAGCAGCAAACATTCAGCAAATAATTCACAATTTAGCGATTCCCCATAAACAATCTAATGTAAACAATATTGTCACAGTTAGTCTGGGTATCACTTCCTCGATCCCAACGTTAGAAGTTCGGCCCGATACGCTGGTTGCTCATGCAGACAAAGCCTTATATCAAGCGAAAGAATACGGGCGCGATCGCTATTTTACAAATACTTGATACAATGTAAATAGGGGGCCTTAAAAACGGATTTAGTATCAGATATGACTTGGATTGTTCTTTGCTAAAAATAACCTACTATCTCCAGAAGCCACCGCTTAAATTTTCGCAAATCTTGCACATCGACCAAAATTGCCATAAGTCAGCATTAGAAATTAGGGAGGCCGCGATCGCAGACCTGCTGGATCGGATCGGCACTCAAAAAGTTTATGATGATATTACAATCCTTGTCTGCAAGCAAAAATAAATAATTCCAGTTGAGTTTGGTGTAAACTTAGGCCTGTAGGTTTGCCGCCTAGTTGTCACCTAATTTTAGCAACGCTCAACTCAATAGTGTATTATCATCAAATCAGGGTGTAGAGTCAAGCGATCGCGATTTCCGCTAGACCTAACATAAACTCAGCAGTTGGGAATTAATTATTATGGGTTAATCCGGGACTGCCATCCAGATCGCCAGTATCATCAAGATATCTAGATCGCAGCTTGCGATCGCCAAACCTAACCCTCTTAACTCCATCTCAGACCATGCTCAAAGATGAAAATCGACAAGCTACTACTGTCAATAGACCACCAGTTGACCAAAATAGGTCAATCCTAGAGCAGATTAACTCCCTCAAGCGCGAGGATGAAAGGCTCTATAATATCTTAGCGATCGATGTCTGGGCATTAGCTAAGACAATGGATGAGTATCAACCAGGATTCTGGGCAGCTTTTATGAAAAATCGTGAGAAAGCACTGAAGCGATTTTTGTCTGAGATGATTAAGAACAAACCCGCCAATACCAAACGCCCTCCCTTCCTCCGCTAAGCTGAAATCAGCTTCAATGCTCTGGCTAAATATAATAGCAGTTTTTGGCTGTTATAGTTTATATGTTTTTGTTAAAAGTAGCAAAGGAAACAGACAATGGATGCACAAACAATTAGAGAACGGGTAGCAACAATCGAAAGCAAGCGCGAAACCCTAGTCCGCCTGCTAGAAAGACCCGACTTAGGTATTCTTAAAATTGATGTCAGTCAAGCAATTGAAGAAATTGACGACTTAATCGCAGAGTTCAAGCGCACCTTTCCTGATAGTTAATAGTTAACGGTTAACAGTTAACAGTTAACAGCTAACAGTTAACCGTTAACAGTTAACAGCTAACTAATTCAAAGCCATTTCCATCAAAATTTGCTGAGAACTGACTTCAGGACTATTAGGAGAAGGCCGACGCTGAATATAATGACCATCAGTCTGCAAATCCCAAGCTTGACGATTATCTGCTAACATAATCCCCAGAATTTCCTGTAAATCCTTAGCAATTTCCGAGTCTTCAACGGGAGTAATCGCCTCAACTCGACGGCTAAGATTACGCCGCATCCAATCAGCAGAACCAATATAAACCTCCTCCTCACCCCCATTTTGGAAGTAAAAAATCCGCGAGTGTTCCAGATAGCGGCCCACAATACTAATCACCTTAATATTGTCGCTAACTCCCTCCACTCCGGGGCGCAAACAACAAATGCCACGCACAATTAAATCAATTTTCACCCCCACCATCGAAGCTTCATAAAGCGCCGCAATAATCTGGGGATCGACCAAAGCATTCATCTTCGCCACAATCCTGCCCGTATTACCATTTTTACAGTGTTCCCCCTCCCGGCGGATCAGCGCCAAAAAGCGATCGCGCATATTCACCGGTGCAACCAACAACTTCCGGTAACAATGCTGACGCGAATAGCCAGTCAAAAAATTAAACAGATCTGTCAAATCCGCCCCCAAATCCTCCCGACAACTTAATAGTCCCAAATCCGTATAAAGTCGGGCAGTTTTCGGATTGTAATTGCCAGTGCCAATATGTACATAACGGCGAATTCTATCTTCCTCCCGGCGCACCACCATCACAATCTTAGTATGCGTCTTCAACCCAACCAAACCATAAACAACATGAACCCCCACCTGTTCCAACTTCCGAGCCCAATTAATATTATTCTCCTCATCAAATCGAGCTTTTAACTCCACCAAAACAGCCACCTGCTTGCCATTTTCCGCCGCCGAAATCAAAGCATTAACAATCGGTGAATCCCCAGAAGTCCGGTAAAGAGTCATCTTAATTGCCAACACCGCAGGATCGAAAGCCGCCTGTGTAATAAACCGCTGCACCGTAGCCGAAAAAGAATAATAAGGGTGGTGCAACATCAAATCTCGCTGACGAATCACCGCAAAAATATCTTCTTCCCCATCAGCATCCGATGGGCTAGACTTCACATTCGAGTCACTTAACCATCGCAGGCGAGGCGGAACCACAGGATTCCAAGAGGGATCTTTGAGTTCCGGTACTGGCAATGCCATAAAAGACATCAAATCACCCAAACCCAGCAACCCATCTACCGCATAAACATCCTTCTCTCCTAAATTCAACTCCTCAACTAACATATCTCGCAGCACTGGGGGCATACTCCCTTGAACTTCGAGGCGCACCACAGAACCCCCAAACCGACGTTTACGGAGTTCCTGTTCAATTGCTTGCAGCAAATCATCCGCTTCGTCCTCTTCTACTGCCAAATCAGCATTGCGAGTAATCCGAAAAGGATGGTATTCCTGAATGTTCATCCCCGGAAATAGGGACTCCAAATTATGGGCTACCACCTGTTCTAATGGCACTCCCGTCCAGATTGTCCGTTGGTCTTTTTGCTGCAATTGTAAATCCGCTGGCAAAGGCACAAACCGAGGCAAAAGTTTAGGGACTTTGACGCGGGCAAATAATTCTTCATCATCATCTGGGCCTTTAATTACTACTGCCAGATTGAGGCTGAGATTGGAAAGATAGGGGAAAGGATGGCTGGGGTCAACTGCTAGAGGTGTGAGTACGGGAAATACTTGTTCTTCAAAATAGCGGTGCAGGTATGTCCGCTGTTCTTGGTTGAGGTCGATGTAATCGAGAATGTGGATACCGTTAGCTGCTAATTTATGCCGCACTGTTTGCTCAAAATAGGCGTGTTGTTGAGAAACTAGCGGTAAGAGTCTTTTGTTAATTACGTCTAATTGTTCTTGAGGGGTGCGGCCGTCGGGGCTTAATTGGCGGACGTTTGCTTCTACCTGTTGCTTGAGGGCCGCTAACCGCACCATGAAGTATTCGTCTAAGTTTGAGCTAAAAATAGCCATAAACTTGAGCTGTTCTAGTAGAGGGGTGCGCGGGTCGAGGGCTTCGTGCAGCACCCGGCTGTTAAACTCTAACCAGCTCAGTTCTCGGTTGAAGTAGTATTGGTGGTCGCTGAGATTGATTTCAGCAGGAGTTTTGGTAGCAGTCTTTTTACTCTTAGACATGGCTGGGAAGAGTTGAGTGTTTAGAGCTTGCTGGTTTGCTCGCAAGTTGCGAGGGGTTTTGAATAAAACTTTAGCTTAAAAGGGATGGCGATCGCGATCGCATATATTCACTGCTATTTCCCAAATTCTTCCTCTTCGATCCCTATCCACCATTCGCCTAAATTCATTAAATCTTTTTGAATCTGCGCGATCTCACTTGTATATTCTTCAAGGGAAAGTTCGCTAGCTCTCTCTTGAAGTTTTTTCATCCGCAGTTGTACTAACAGCCAAGGTTTGGAAATGCCGTTGGTTGCTTCAATATATTGGGCTAATTCTTTACTATCCATTTGTTCACAGAAATAGAATTACGACTTAAGCACGCTTTTCGTAACGCCGCCCTCTTAGAGGTAAAAATACCGCCCAGAGGACGGCGTTACCAATAGATTTGCTATTTAAGAAGACAGCCGTAATTAATAACACGGCTGTCTTTCATGCTTTCAGAATTTACGCACCGAAATCGCTCAAATTCTAAGCAGCTTTCGCTAGATTTTCTGCTGCGAAATCCCAGTTAGCTAAATTGTCTAGGAAGTTGGCAATAAAGTCTGGGCGGCGGTTCTGGAAGTCCAGATAGTAAGCGTGTTCCCATACATCCAAAGTTAGCAACGGAGTTTGACCGTGAACTAACGGGTTTTCTGCATTAGCAGTTTTGGTCACTTTGAGAGTGCCATTATCTAAAACTAGCCATGCCCAACCGCTACCAAATTGAGTAGCAGCAGCGTTCTTAAATTCTTCTTTGAATTTGTCGAAACTGCCGAAGTCAGCGGTGATTTTGTCAGCTAGTGCGCCTGTGGGAACTCCACCGCCACCTGGTTTCAGGCAACTCCAGAAAAAGGTGTGGTTCCACACTTGGGCGGCGTTGTTAAAAATGCCCGCTTTGGACGAATCTTTGAACGATGCGCTCACGATTTCTTCGAGTGATTTATCGGCTAATTCTGTGCCTTCAATCAGTTTGTTTAGATTGGTCACGTAAGCCGCGTGGTGCTTGTCGTGATGGAATGAGAAGGTTTTCGCCGACATATTGCCTGACTCTAGGGCGTTGTCGGGGTAAGGTAAGGGGGGAAGTTCAAATGCCATTGTGTTCAATCCTCTCTAAAGTTATGTATTGGGGTTGACTTTCCGGCTTTTGTATGCTAGCCCAGAGTAACTAGCTTCAGATTAACTGAGCTAGTGTCAACAAATCTTTACAATTTGTTTATTTTATAGCAGTTGGGAAATTTTGGCATAGGTATGAGGACATAGTTAATGGTTAACAGTTAACTGTTAACTGTTAATTTCCCTGCTCCCCTGCTCCCCTGCTCCCCCGCTCCCCCGCTCCCCCGCTCCCCATCTGTCTTCCGCCTTGGGATCTGCTAGATTGAGGAGAATTGATCGAAAGTCTGTAGTAAAATTCCTAAATTTCCTTGGTTTTTTAATTTTTAATTTTTAATTTTTAATTCCCATGATGGAGATGGAATTGCAACGGTTGAGGGAAGAGCAACAACTGATCCTTAACCAAGTAGACAATGCGATCGCACTCTTTGACTCTTCCCAATGTCTAGTTCTCTTCAACAAGAAACTAGCTAAAACTTGGGGGTTTTCTCCAGAGTGGCTGGCAACAAAACCCTCTTGGGATGTCTTTTTTGCCGAAATTGTCAACCGAAACTACTGGTCTAGCAAACAGTGGCAGGAGTTCAAACAAGCTTTCCAACAAACTCAATCTGAGAGTGTATCTTTCTACTGCGAACAGGCAAATGGCGACTGTTTGGAAATTTACACTACACTGACACCTAACGGCGGACGGCTATTTAACTTTCGAGATGTTACCATCTACCAACGTTCTCAAGCTAGTTTAAATGCAGAAGTAAGTCGGCTGAGATTTCTCTTAGGTCTTAACGAACGTCTGCAAAACTCTGATAGTGTCAAGGAAATAGGGCAATTTGCTCTTAGTTACTTAGTGGAGGCAATGAATGCAGCCTTCGGAGATGTAAAAGTAATTAGCGGTGAAAGTCTGACTAGGGAAGCGAGAGTTCTAACCAACAAGATTTCTGCTCAATTTATTGCGACTTACGGCGAACCAGCAATAGCCCAAATGCAAGCAATCATCGATCGGGGTATCCCCTATGGTGAAGGGATGCTCTGGCAAGTAGTGGAAACGGGTAAACCGATATTTGTTGAAGATTATGTTGCTCAACCCAACGCTGTAAAAGCATTTCGCCATCCAGCTATCGGTCAACTGGGGATATTTCCGATTCCTGCTACTAATGGCCCAATTATCGGGGTTTTAACTTTGGAGTCGCGCAATTTGCAACAACTGCAAGATGCGCCTCAGAAAGATATGCTGCTGGCGGCTTGTCGTACTTTGGGAGTGGCAATCGAAAGGGCTGAGTCTCAAGAACGACTACGACAAATTAATGAGGAATTAGAGCGTTCTTCGCAGTTGAAGTCAGAGTTTTTAGCATCAATGTCCCATGAATTACGAACGCCGCTGAATAGCATTTTAGGGTTTTCTGACTTGCTGCTACGGCAAATTTCTGGCCCGCTGAGCGATCGCCAAGTCAATCATGTGGGTCTGATTGAAAAAAGCGGTCAACATCTATTGCACCTGATCAATGATATTCTCGACCTCTCTAAAATCGAAGCAGGCAAAGCAGAGCTAGATTTACAGACTGTCTATATGCAGGAAATCTGTACTGACTGTCTAAAAATGATTCATCCTCGCGCTGATAAAAAGCGAATTGCTTTGTCTTTAGAATTGGATTACCGCCTGACGAAGGTACTGGTCGATGAACGACGGGTGCGGCAGATAATTATCAATTTACTATCGAATGCGATCAAATTTACCCCGGAGGCGGGTCAAGTTAAACTGAGCGGACGCTTAGCTTACGGCAGCGAGATTGAAGACGATTATCGGCCGGATTGTTCGCCTGTGAATGCGAGTACGCCTTACTTATGTTTAGAGGTGAAAGACTCCGGTATTGGCATCCCTTCAGAGCGTTGGCATCTACTATTTCGCCCTTTCCAGCAAGTAGATTCTTCCTTAACGCGTCGCCATGAGGGCACGGGTTTGGGTCTGGCGCTGACAAAGCGGCTGGCGGAACTGCATGGTGGGACGGTTTCGTTTCAATCTATTTATGGATGTGGTAGCACTTTCCGGGTTTGGCTGCCTTTGACAGAGATGCGATCGGAGCTTTCTACGCCTAGTTCGGATATTCGATCGCTTTCTGCGGCTATTCCTAAATCCGAATCTATTGGTAACAAGCGAGTTTTGGTTGTGGAGGATCAGCTTTTTAACCAAATGCTAATTTCTGAATTGTTAGAGTTGGAGGGGTACAAAGTGGAGTTGATCGGCGACGGTAAGACGATGCAGCAGGCGATCGCGTCATCTCTGGCAACGCTGGAAACCCTGCCCCATTTGATTTTGATGGATATTCAACTGCCAGACATTGATGGGTTTGAGTTGATGCACCAACTCAAGACTCACAAGTTATGGCGATCGGTGCCGGTGATTGCGGTGACTGCCTTGGCGATGCCGGGAGATCGCGATCGCTGTTTGGCTGCGGGTGCGTCTGCTTATTTAAGTAAGCCTTTGGATCTCAATTCTGCGATCGCAACTATTCAGTCTTTAATCGGTTGTTGAAGGGGAAGAGAGAAGAGGGGCTAGGGGCTAGGGGCTAGGGGCTAGGGGAAGAAAAGAACAGAATCAGCGGGCTTCAGCAATGAGCGAGTGTCTTAAAATGCCTTGGCATTTGCTATAATTGCTAATTGTAATTGCTAATTCATAAGGGTGTAGATTACTTGCTTGATAACTACTATATAAGTTGGGAAAAACTACGTAGAATCCAACTATTAGTTAACTGTCAATAGTTAACTGTTAACAGTTAACTATTGACAGTTAACATACTTTAAACATCAACTCTATGTTAAATAACTTACCCTGCATTTTGCTGGTGGATGACGAACCAACTAATCTTATTCTGTTAGAAGAGTTGCTACAATTAAAAGGGTACAACACTAGATCGGCAGCCTGTGGTGCTGAAGCACTCTCAATTGCACGGGAGTCCAGACCTGACTTAATATTATTAGATGTGATGATGCCAGAAATGGATGGCTTTGAGGTCTGCGAACGTCTACGGCAAGATGATAGTTTAAAAACAATACCAGTAATATTTATAACTGCCCTTGATGATGATAGCTCGCGGTTGAAAGGATTAGAAATGATGGCAGATGATTATTTAACTAAGCCATTTAACAGCCGCTTACTATTGGCAAAAGTCGAAAATGTTTTGCAGTTGAGCCAAATGCGATCGCAAGCGCTTTCCTCGCAAGTGCGGCAACAGGAAAAGGAACAAACGAAGCGTCAAGTAATAGCAGCTTGGGAAGTTAACGAATATCTCTCAGAAAAGTTTCGCCTATTTGTGCCAGAGCAATTTCTTAAACGAATTGCGCCGCAAGGAGTAGAATCAATTCAGTTGGGGAACGTTACAGAAGAAGAAATTACAATTTTATTTTGCGATATTCGGGGATTTACTGCGATCGCAGAATCCCAAGCTG
Source organism: Kamptonema formosum PCC 6407 (assembly GCF_000332155.1). Classification (GTDB taxonomy): domain Bacteria; phylum Cyanobacteriota; class Cyanobacteriia; order Cyanobacteriales; family Microcoleaceae; genus Kamptonema; species Kamptonema formosum. Next base: position 1,629,503 of record NZ_KB235904.1, read on the forward strand.
CTCGCGAAACTTTTGAATGGCTAAATGGTTTTTTTACCCAGATGGGTGCTTGCATCGCCTCCCACCGGGGTTTTATTGATAAATATCTTGGTGATGCGATTATGGCTGTATTTGATAAACCAGGTTTTCACGCTCAAGATGCGATCGCTGCTGCTACTAGGATGCTACAAACCTTACAGGAATTTAATGTTAATCGCCACCAATATAACCTAAAAGCTCCTGTCAAAATCGGTATCGGCATTAACACTGGTATTGGCATGATTGGCACTTTAGGGTATGACGGCAGAATGGATTCTACTGTCATTGGCGATGTAGTAAATACTGCTTCTCGCTTAGAAGGTTTAACCAAGATTTATGGTTGTCCCATCATTGTAAGTGAAACTGCGATCGCCCATGCTAGAAGAGCGGGGGAGCTCTTGAGCGGGGGAGCAGGGGAGCAGGGGGAGAATTACCAATTACCAATTACCAATTACCAATTACCAGTTACCAATTACCAATTACCAATTACCAATTACCACTATCGATGGATTGATAAAACAATGCCTCGCGGGAAACAACAGGTTATTCATATTTACGAAGTCTGGACAAACATAGATGTCACAGCTCACGGGAAGCTGCTTACTCAGCCACTATTTGAGAAAGCAATTCAAGCATGGCGAATAGGTAAATTAGTAGCAGCTTTGGGATATTTTCAACAAGTTGTTGCACAAAATCCGGGAGATACTGTTGCTACTCTCTATATCGAACGCTGTCAGGAGCAACTGAGTTTGAATCAAAGGGGGTAATAGCTTCCTGATTTTTACTTCTGATTATTGCTGTATTTCTACTATAATTAAAACAGAACTGAGCGGAGTTAAAGCTATGTCTACTACAGAAAAAGTCCGTTGGACAAGCGCCGATCTAGAATTTTTACCTGATAATGGCAACCGTTATGAGATCGTCGAAGGAGAATTAGTCGTGACAAGAGTACCCCACTGGAAACATCAAAGAGCTAGTAATAATGTTTGTGTAGAATTAACAAATTGGTCAAGACAAACGGGTTTAGGTGAGGCTGTCCAGGCCCCAGGTATTATCTTCACGGATGGTGATAATGTTATCCCTGATGTGGTTTGGGTAAGTAATGAACGTTTACCAGAAATATTAGATGAATCTGGACATTTGCGAGGGGCACCGGAGTTGGTAGTAGAGGTGATGTCTCCGGGTGAGGAAAATGAAAAGCGCGAGCGGCAATCTAAGTTAAAATTATATTCAGTTCAAGGTGTGCGGGAATATTGGATTTTTGATAGAATCCAGCAGAAAGTTGAGGTTTATCGGCGGGAAAATGGGGTTTTGAAGTTAGCGATGACTTTGTTTAAAGAAGATAATTTAACCAGTCCTTTGTTACCAGGTTTTAGCGTGTCGGTGGCGGTATTGTTTGCGTAGAGATGTGGAAGCATCAAATTTTGTAGGCTAAAGCATTCGGGTAGATAATAATTTATCGGTTGTAGCCTTCATACTTGCTGACCGAATGCTTCGCCCCTAATCAGCAGTTTTCTTTCGGGTTTTCTCATCGACTATCCGCTTGAATAATTCAAATTGTTCTTGTTCTTCTTCTTTGTTCTTTGGCGGGTGAAATATAATCGCTTCTGAGTCGTGTTTACGGCGACTAACTAGCACGCGCAAAGCTTCAAGATCGTCATCGCCGCCGCGATGTGCAAGTGCATAAGCTTTCAGTTCAGCATTAGTCATTGCTTCAAAGTTCGGTTTCATAGAAAATACCAAAGTCCACTAGGGGGTACAATTATTTGCAATTCATCGCCTGCGAAAATATAGACATCTCCTGTTTGGTAATCGAAACGGAATAGTTGAATATCTTTAAAGCCGTTGGATAACCACTGACAGAGGCGGAGACAGATTTGGGCTTGTTCGTTAGTTGGGTTAATGGTTGTTTCCTCAATTTTGACATAAAGATTAAAATACTACAAAAGCGGTATCCTTCAATTGTGGCATAAATTATGATAAGATGGACTCGGTGCTATTCCCTACCCCCTCACCATCATGGATGAAACTCGCGCCCAAGCTTACCTCAATCTGATTCAACAACTCCTCAGTTGCCCCAACGGTGAGGAACCGCAGATTTTACAGGATAACTCGCAATTACTCGATGCTGAATTTCTGCAAGTGTGCGAGGTAATAGCAGATAACTTGGCAGCAGAAGGCCAGGAAAATGCAGCGGATTTTTTACGCAATCTGGCGAGTCAACTAGGGCAATTCTTGGGGATGAATGATGAGGAAGATAGCGATAATTCTGAAGTGGAAAATCCGCGAGAGTATTTAGAGTTTATCGCAGAATTATTGCAAGCAGAACAAGATAGCAATAGCGACGTTAAAGTAATTTACCCCATTCTCCGACAACGGCAACATCTCCTGAATGCCCGTTTTGCCCAGACTTTACAGCAAGTGGCAGAGAATTTCATTGCTGATGAAGATTCAGAAACAATTGCGTCAATTGTCGCCATCATTGAAAATTTGAGTATTCATATTTATCAATTTCCCCTGGGGAATAGAGCGAATAATATTGACATAGCTATAGCAGGTTATCAAATCGTTTTAAGTCATCGCCAACCAGGAAGCGAAAAATGGGCGCAGACTCAAAATAATCTGGCAGTTGCCTACAGAAACAAAATCACGGGCAACCGAGCCGAGAATATAGATACTGCGATCGCTTGTTACAAAAAGGCATTAGCAGTTTACACCCGTGAGGATTTTCCCGAAGATTGGGCAACGACTCAAAATAATCTGGCGGCTGCCTACAGTAACAAAATCACGGGCAACCGAGCCGAGAATATTGATACTGCGATCGCTTGTTACGAAAAGGCATTAGAAGTTCGCACCCGTGAGGATTTTCCCCAAGATTGGGCAACGACTCAAAATAATCTGGCAACTGCCTACAGTGACAAAATCACGGGCAACCGAGCCGAGAATATAGATACTGCGATCGCTTGTTACAAAAAGGCTTTAGCAGTTTACACCCGTGAGGATTTTCCCGAATATTGGGCAACGACTCAAAATAATCTGGCAACTGCCTACAGTGACAAAATCACGGGCAACCGAGCCGAGAATATAGATACTGCGATCGCTTGTTACAAAAAGGCATTAGCAGTTTACACCCGTGAGGATTTTCCCCAAGATTGGGCAATGACTCAAAATAATCTGGCAATTGCCTACTACAGCAAAATCACGGGCAACCGAGCCGAGAATATTGATACTGCGATCGCTTGTTACGAAAAGGCATTAGAAGTTCGCACCCGTGAGGATTTTCCCGAATATTGGGCAACGACTCAAAATAATCTGGCAGTTGCCTACAGTGACAAAATCACGGGCAACCGAGCCGAGAATATAGATACTGCGATCGCTTGTTACAAAAAGGCATTAGCAGTTTACACCCGTGAGGATTTTCCCCAAGATTGGGCAATGACTCAAAATAATCTGGCAATTGCCTACAGTGACAAAATCACGGGCAACCGAGCCGAGAATATAGATACTGCGATCGCTTGTTATCACAATGCTTTAACTATCAGAACTCGTGAAGCTTTCCCGCAAAATTATACAGAAACTTTATTTAATTTAGGTAATCTTTACCGCAGTAACCAGCAATGGCAACTCGCTTATGATACCTACGCCCCCGCGATTGAAACCGTAGAAATTTTACGGGGTGAGATTCAATCAATTCAATCGGGAGATGAAATCAAACAGAAATTAGCTGAAGAATGGAATCAACTCTATTTGGGCATGGTAGAAGCTTGCATCCAACTACAACGCTACACCGAAGCTGTGGAATTTGCCGAACGTTCCAAGGGACAAAACTTAATCGAGTTGCTATCAGTAAAAGATTTGTATCCCAAAGGAGAAATCCCCGCCGCAGTGCGCCAAGAATTGCAACAGTTAAGACTGAGAATTGCTGAGGAAAATCAACGCCTAAAACAAGCTGAGGAAAAAAACTATGACTTCATCAACCAACTCCGCCAAGATTTAGCGGCAAAATATCCCTATACACCTCTCAAATTTGGGGAAATCAAGCAGTTAGCCGATGAAAAAACAGCTATTGTTGAATGGTACATTTTAGGCAGTAGCTTTTGTGTCTTCATTATCACTAATGACAACCCCCAACCACAGATTTTATCATTTCCTGAGTCGGATTTAGATAAATTAATTGATTGGACTAGGGAATATTTAGGAGATTACTATCGTAACCGCGAACAATGGCAAAATAGCCTAGAAACCAAACTCGCAAACCTAGCCCAAATTCTCCACATTGATGAAATTGTCAATGCCATTCCCCAAACCTGCGATCAATTAATCCTAATTCCCCACCGCTACCTGCACCTCTTCCCTATCCACGCCTTACCTGTTAGTAAGGAAACTTGGCAACGCTTTCACCTCAATAACCAAAACTGTCCTCTAAATCCTTATTTCATTGACTGTTTCGATGACGGAGTTCGGTATGCCGCCAGTTGTCAATTACTCCACAAAGTCCAACAACAACCACCGCGACTATTCGATAGTTTATTCGCCATCAAAACCCCCACAAAAGATTTGTATGAGGGTAATGGAGATTATGGAGTTGTTAATGCAATCAAACAACAATTTGAAGCGCCGATAGTTTTCAAGAAAAAAGAGGCTAAAATATCGGCTTTACTAAGCCTCGATCTCTCAGGGAAAACAGAGGCAAATCCCCAACTCGAAACAACCAACAGTTTATTTTTCTACTGTCATGGTTTCTTCGATCCTAACTCACCCTTAAATTCAGGCTTACAGTTAGCCGATGGCAACCTCACCCTCGCCGATATTATCGCTCACTTTGACCTAAAAAATTGCCGACTTGTCACCATGTCCGCCTGCGAAACAAGTTTTACCGACTTCAACAGTAATAGTGACGAATACATCGGTTTACCCAGTGGTTTCATGTTAGCAGGAAGCCATAATATTATCGGTAGTTTATGGACAGTAAGCGCCTTTGCTACTTCCCTACTGATGACCAAATTCTACGAAGAACTTAAACAATCTAATAACATCGCTCTTGCCCTCAATCAGTCGCAAAAGTGGCTCCGAGATGTTACAATCAAAGGACTACTAGATTGGCTCCCCAACTCTAAACTAGAGGATGTCTGGCAAGAAGAGCTAGAAACGACCCTCAAAAAATGGGAAAAAGAGCTAGGTGCTGATTCTCAACCCTTCAATTCACCTTGTTATTGGGCAGCTTTCTGTGCTATCGGCAAAGGAGTTTAATCATGGTTTATCAAAAAAGAGTTAATTGTTTTATCGAAGTTCTAAAAAACCAAAGCGATCTTTTTACTGAAAAAGACCGGATTGAATTGGCAGAAATAATCAATCAAATACCAGAAGATGATGATGAAACAATTTGGCAAGCAATTTCCCATTGGCTCCAATTGCATCCTAATGTTAAAGAAGCCCACAACATCAACTTAAAAAATACAGAATCCTCCCCCCTCCCAGACAAACATCTCGGTCCAGGTGGTTCCAAACCCGAAAAAAGTCCAGATAAACCCACTGGAGAGCCTACGGTTCTGCAAAAATTGAAAAACGAAATTAATCCACACAACCCCCTCGATCCACCCAAACAATCACCCTAATTTCCCTTTTTAACTAATGGAAGAAATCTTAGAACTGAAACAGCTTTTACTCCAAGGCGATATTAAAGGCGCTCTAGTAATTGCCGAAGAAATTGCCGAAATGAGCAAAAAAGACATCATCAATAACATTTACAGTTTTGCAGTAGTTTTGCTATTGCATCTAATCAAACAAAAAGTAGAAAACCGGACAACCCGCTCTTGGGATACTTCAATTAGAAACTCAGTTAGAAACATAAAGCGACTCAATAAACGTCTCAAATCTAACGGAGTCTATCTGAATTTAGAAGAATTAGAAGAGACTCTCATTGAAGCCTATTCTTCTGCTCTTGATGGCGCTGCTTTAGAAATTCTTGAAGGCATTTATGAAGCGCGACAACTAAAAACAATGGTTAAAGAAGACGATATTATCGCTAGTGCTTTAGCTTTGATTGCTTCTACCGAATCAACCGAAAACTCTCAATAAATTAGCTATGAAAAATGGTACAATTAGCCTCTATGCTTTTCACCTCGCTCGTACTTTCAACGATCCACCCGATCTAGCTAGTGAAGAGAAAGCTAAATCTTTTGGGAAAGAAGTCCAAGACAGATTAACTCAACAAATTGGCCCAAATGAACTAACAACCCTGCTACTTCACGATACCTATTTTACCGATTTAACTTTCTTTTACTCAGAAACAGATTTGACACCTGAAAAAATCGCTGCATTTTTACCTCAAAATATTAATGCTTCGATCGGTCAAACGATATTTATTTGTGACGAAGTTACCCATGAAACGGAAGCTAACCGAGATTCAGCGGATAGCTATGTGAGAAATTTCTTAAAAAACACCGAGTATGAAAATGATAAAATCACTACATCCGATGGAAGCAATTTATTAGGTATTCCTCTATTTGAATACTTTTGTCAAAGTACCGCTGAAAAAGCACCAGTCTGTCATATTCTAGTCTTGCTAAATTATCAGGATAAAAATGAAATTCTAAAGAAATTGACAGAACACTATGAAGATATAGTCGATTTACTCTGTAGCTACCATAAAATAAAGTTTGTTTATCAACAAGCCGAAGTTAGCTATCAAGATGCTCTGACAGTTTCTCAGCAAATAGAGCAAAAAATTACTGAATTTGTAGGTTATGTTGCAGATAAAAATAATAACTTAGATAAATTTAGTAATATGTTAGATGAATTGCCATCGTTAGCTCTGAAGCATTCTATTTACTGTGGGGAATTAGAAAGTTATGTGACTACTATTGAAATCAATCATCAAAACTATAAAACTTTCCTCCAAAAACTATTAAGCGCAGGTTCTAAACTAGACTCATGGCAAAAATTTAGCGATCGCACAGGAGACACTTTGATCAAACAAATCCAGTGCTGGCTCAACTACATGAGTCCTCGCAAAGAACTAGCACAACAACTCACTGCATCTATTCGTGGTATTGTAGAGATCGAACAAGCAAAGAGCGATCGCGAATTAGAAAATACCATTCAAGCAGTTGGTACTGGTATTGGTGTAGGAATTGGCTTTGCCGGCATCTTAGCCAGCAGCTACGAGTTGATCGAAAAACCTTGGGATTTTCCCTCTCCCCAACATCCTCTGCTTTGGCCGCATCCCTTCATTATTGCCATTACAGTTAGTTGTTTATTCGGTGGAGGCTTGGGATGGCTGGCTTGGCGGATTACTACTGGTAAAATGCTAAAAGCATCATCCTCTACTAACCAAATACGGGGATCTGTGCAGACAAGTTTATCTAGTTCTCAAAGTCCAGAAGTAGCGATTTCTCAGCAACCGGAACAAGTGCGATCGCTAACTTCTGATGATACAAAAATCACTTAAAAAATAAGTATCTGCACCCAATAACCAAGAGAAATCCACCATAAAGCTTCTTCATCATTTGCACTCATACCGATAAATTCTTCGAGAAAATCAATCATTTGTTTGAGTGCTAATTCAAAGGCTGCATCTAAGGTTTCAGCAAATCCCATTGTAATAATATCATTAGCTGTTTCTGCTAGGGGAGAAGTTAGCTTTAAGTCTTTACGAATTTTAATCTGTATAGTACCATTCATAGAAGTTTCAATAGCAGTGACATCTATCTCGCCGTCTCCTTGGGCGGAGTGTCCATCGCCGATGGAAAATAATGCACCAGGTACAAAAACTGGTAAGAATATTCGCGATCCTGGTTGCAGTTCCCGGTTGTCCATATTGCCGCCGTAATTTCCCGGCGGGATGGAGGAACGGTTATTTTCTGCTGTAGCAACGCCCAGAATGCCGAAGAAGGGATGCAGGGGGATATTGACTTGGAATTTGAGATTTTGGCTGTCAGATTTGGTGATGGGAAAATGAGCTACATTTTTATCTAAATCTAAGGTAAGAAAACGCAATCTTGGTTCTATGAATTCTTGGGGTAAGGCTCCCCATCCGGGCCGAATTGCATTGAATCCTATTGGTAAACTAGGGTAAATTTTTTCTAATTTGATTTCTAAAACGTCTCCCGGTTCTGCATTGTTAACATAAATAGGGCCTGTGAGCAAGTGGGGGCCGGGGCCGACTTTGCGATCGCGCGGCAAATTTTCACAAATATCTAGGAATTCCGGGGTGAGAAATTCGGAAGGGGCGCGATCGTAGACGTAGAAGCCGGAATAAGTTTCTACATCAATGCGATCGCCTGACTCAATTGTTAATGCTGGTTCCAATTCACAGGAGAAGCCGCCAAGATGTACGGTTTTGCAGTTAGCTTTGAGAAGGTGATGTGTCATTTTTTTTAATTGTTAGCGGTTAACTGTTAACGGTTAACTGTTAACGGTTAATTGTTAGCGGTTAACTGTTAACGGTTAACTGTTAAAGGTAATTGAAACTACTCGGCTAGAAGAGTGGTAATGAAATCTCGGACGCGATCGAGGTGACTTTTCAACTCGCTCGAAAGTTCGTTTGCTCCTACAAGGGATTGCGATCGCCCCAGTTGTTCCAGTTGAGCCGCGACATCTAAGAGCGATCGCGCCCCCAAATTAGCTGAAGCACCTTTAATCCTATGCGATCGCTGCTCGACAGCAAGAAAATCATTAGCCGCGATCGCTCTCTCTAAATCAGCCAAGTCTGTCTCAGAAGTCTTGAGAAACGCCTCTAAAAGCCGCCTTTGCAAATCCGCCTTCCCTAGAGAGAATTTTTGCAACTGGCCGATGTCTATGGGAGAGGGTGGAGGAGATAGGGAGGATGGGGAGGATGGGGAAGGTAGGGAGGATGGGGAAGGTAGGGAGGATTTAACTTCCCCCTCTCCCCCACTCTCCCCCCCTCTCCCCCCATCTTCCCCCTCTCCCCCCACTCTCCCCCCGCTCAAGAGCTCCCCCGCTCCCCCGCTCAAGAGCTCCCCCGCTCCCCCGCTCCACTGCTCTAAGATCCTTTCTAACTCTTTGAGGTCAACGGGTTTGCTGAGATAGTCATCCATACCGGCGGCTAGACATTTATCTCGATCTTGTGGTAAGGCATGAGCTGTTAGCGCGATCACTACGGTGTGGCGATCGCTATTTGCTGCTTCCCGCCGCCGTAACTCCTGCGTCGCCTCATAGCCGTCCAATACTGGCATTTGACCATCCATTAACACAATATCGTAGTTTTTCTCCGCCAACAATCTCAGAGCTTCCTGACCGTTATCAGCACACTCAGCTTCATAGCCCAAAACTTCTAACTGAGCAAGAATAACTTGTCGGTTAACGGGGTGATCTTCTGCTACTAAAATTGTTACTTGGTTATCGTCTGTTGCTGGTTTCGTTTGTGTTACTAACCGTTTTTCAGCGATCCATAAAAGCCGATCGAATAGCTGGGAAGGTCTAACAGGTTTGAGGATAAAATCGCAGCAGTCTTTGCGGAATATTTGTCGGAGACGCTGGGCAAATCTGTCTGCGATCGCAGAATCTCGCTGTTGCAGAGAAGTCATCAATAAAAACTTGGTTTGGGCAAACTCTGGGTGAGAGCGAATGACTTCAACTAACAAATTTTCTCCCTGTTCTACTAACTGTAAATCCAGCAAAACCGCATCGTAAGGTCTTTTCTGCTGACCCGATTTTCGCAAAGTAGCCAAAAGCCTTGCACAGTCTGCCGCTGCATCCGATCGCATCCCCCAGGTGTGAGCCAAATATTGCAGGACTTGGCGAGTTCTAGGAGGGGCCGTTCCTAATAGCAACCGGCGGCCAGTTAGAGCCAAAGAAACAGCGGGAGAAATCATATTAGTCTGTTTGCTTAGCTCTACTGTAAACCAGAAAGTTGAGCCTTTACCCACCTCGCTTTCTACCCCAATTTCTCCTCCCATCCGTTCAGTCAACTGCTTGCAAATTGCTAATCCCAAACCAGTACCTCCGTACTCGCGAGTGGTAGAAGCGTCTACTTGAGAAAAGGATTGAAATAGTTTTTTCTGAGCTTCTGGGGAAATACCAATGCCGGTATCTGTCACTGCAAAACGGAGGAAAACTGAGGTCGAAGTTCGATCGCGCAGAGCGACTTGCACCATGACTTCGCCTTCTTCTGTAAACTTAATCGCATTGGCGACTAAATTTAATAGGATTTGGCGTAAACGGCTCGGATCGCCTCTGAGCGATCGCGGCACGGCACTATAAATTAAAATTGCTAATTCCAGTCTTTTAATTTCTGCCTGAGCTGCTAGTAACTCGACGACTTCTTCAATGCAGGAGTTTAAGTCAAAGTCGATCTCTTCTAGCTGCATCTTTCCCGCTTCCAGCTTTGAGAAGTCGAGTATATCGTTAATGACGCTGAGTAGATGATGGGCGCTACTGCGGATGATTTCGGCACACTCGCGCTGTTTGGGTGCAAGATTTGTTTCTAACAATAATTGAGCCATTCCCAATACACCGTTCATCGGTGTACGGATTTCGTGGCTCATATTAGCAAGGAAATGAGACTTAAGTTTGGCCGTTGCGATCGCCGCTTCTCTAGCTTCCACGAGTTCGCCGATTTGGTGAGTGACGACGACAACACCACCGATTTCGCCGCTAGTATTATACCAGGGATGAATTGCCCAACGCAGGTAAACTTTGATGCCATCTTCCCATTCCCAGACATCTTCTGGACAGGAGGCGATCTCTCCTTGCAGTGAAGAATTTAACTGTTTGCGCCAGCGTTCGGGCATATTTGGAAGCAAATCGTACTGGCACATCCCGATCGCGGACTGAACTGGCAGGCAGTTATCCGCCATCCATTTCTCGCTGTGAGCGAGATAGCGCATTTCCGTGTCGAACATTGCCATTGCTACGGGGGTGCAAGAGATAATCTGTTGTAGTTGTTGGCGTTCTTTTTCTAGCTCAACTTCGCGCAACTTGCGATCGCTAATATCCATCGTCAAGCCATCCCAGAGAATATCCCCATTTTCTTGCCTTTCGGGTCGAGACGAGGCCCAAATCCACTTCAACTTGCCAGAAGGCGTGTTAATTCGATATTCCTGCGTCCAGGGTGTCAAATTTTCAGCAGAGAGGGCGATCGAGTCCAATACCCTTTGGCTATCTTCTGGGTGTATCATCTCAATCACCAGCGCCGCATTCTGCTGAATTTCTTCTGATTCGATCTCGTAGATTTCGCGAGCACCACAACTGGTGAAGGGAAAGGAGATCGATCCCTCTGCTGAAATGCAAAACTGGTAAATCATTCCCGGCACATTGGCGGCCAATTTTTGAAAGCGTTCTTCACTACGTCGCAGAGCCCACTCAGCTTGGCGGCGTTCGACTATTTCCTGCTGCATCAGTTCGTTGAGCTTTGTGAGGGCGGCTGTGCGCTCTTCCACCATCAATTCCAGGTGTTTTTTGTATTGCCGCAATTCCGCTTCTGTTCGGAGGTGTGCGGTGATATCGCGCCCTTCAATGATGATCGGATTAAATTCCCCTGTCTGGTCAAATGCAGGTTTGAAGGAAGCATCGAGGGTAACGATCGTTCCGTCTATACAAGGTATGTCAAATTCTGTGCGAATCAGTTCGCCCCTAGCCGCCGCCGCGATCGCATTTTGCAAGCGCTTTTGAGTCGGGTTTTGAGTCGGATTTTCTAAAGTTTTAAGTTTGGCAACGGAGATGTCTATTTCTCTATGTTCCCTCTCTTCCCTTCCTTCTTCCTTCTTCCTTCTTCCTTCTTCCTTCTCTTCCTTCTCCCCAGTCCACCAAGGCGTTTCCCAGAATGGTTTACCAATGACACCAACGCGGGTAATGCCCCCAAAATCCAAGGCTGTTTGGTTGACTTCCAAGAGTGTACCGTCTGGGGCGACGAGGGCAATCAGTTGAAAAGCTTGGTCAAAGATCGCTCGAAAGCGCTGTTCGCTTGCTTTTAGGGCTGCTTCTGTGGCTTGGCGATCGCGAATTTCGGCTTCTAGTTCGGCATAACTTGGCATCGCTAAAGCTTTGGGAAGCGTCGCGACTGCTAGTAATGCTGTTAATATCGAGATGGTAGCCGCGATCGCTTTGGCAAACGCTGATATCCAATAGCTAGAATGCCACAGCGTCCACAAGTCAGTAATGCTAACAGTTCCCCAGCTAGCGATCGCGGCTGCAAATAACCAGAAAATTACCCGAAATCGCAGATCCCGGCGCTTGTGGAGGAAATACACCAGCATCCCCAGAATTGAGTAACAACCGGCAGCTATTGCTAAGTCTAAGCCTGCGTGCAACCATACTAACTCTGGCTGCCAAAGATAAAAGTCTTTGTGTGAAATAAATGAGCTAGACGCAATTAATTTGCTGTCTATAAGTTTTGTCCAGATTTCCAGCATCACTACTACTTTTAAAAACGACAGGTTCTCTACATTAATGCCACTTAAACCCACTTCTTGATACTCAACAAGATAGATTTTGGTAGAAATGAAAAAAGCTACCAGTTTTTAGAGTTTTCAACATATACATTAATTGTATCAATAGTTACAAACAAATTATAGTGAAGCTGCTTTAATCTTATTTCATTATTTACATAAAATTCAAAAAATTGCGGAGAAAAGTAGCAGCAGTGAGCAATAAACGTTCTTTAACCTTAAGTCGTCGTCAGGTAGTGCGCGGTTTGTTGTCCGCAGGGGCTTTTGGAGTTACTTTGCGTCTGGGAACAGGATGCACGCCAACTACTGTACCCCAACAAAGCCAAAGTCCTACAGGGCAATCGCCATCTACGGGCACAGGGGCCAAAGTAGTGACAATGGGCTTTATCTACGTTGGTGCTAAAGATGATTATGGCTGGAATCAGGCTCACGCGCAAGGGAAAGAAGGAGTTTCCAAACTCTCTGGGGTGAAAACAGTCGAAGAGGCCAGCGTTCCTGAAACAAATGCCTCTGAAGAAACCATGCTCAATATGATTAATCAGGACGGAGTAACTGTCCTATTTCCTACTTCTTTTGGTTATTTCGATCCCCATATTATCAAAGTAGCAAAAGAGAATCCTACCATTCAATTTTTCCACGCAGGAGGGCTTTACGATTCAAGCAAACACCCAAACAATATAGGTAGCTATTATGGCTATATCGACGAAGCCCAATATGTAGCTGGAATTGTAGCAGCTCATAGTTCTAAGAGCGGGAAATTAGGGTTTGTGGCAGCTAAACCAATTCCCCAAGTAGTGCGAAATATTAACAGTTATACTCTGGGTGCCCGGAGCATTAAACCCGACATTACAACCCAAGTAATTTTTACAGGTGATTGGTCTTTACCTGTGAAAGAAGCTGAAGCGACTAATAGTATGGTCGATCAAGGAACTGACGTTATTACTTGTCACGTAGACAGCCCCAAAGTGGTAATGGAAACTGCGGAAAAACGGGGTATTTTCTGTACAGGATACCACACGAATCAAGCAGCTTTAGCTCCTAAAGGATATCTGACTGGTGCTGAGTGGGATTGGGCTAAAATTTACTCAGAATATGCCGAGATGCTTTTAGCGGGCAAAAACCTGATGGATGGCGGAATTTCTCACTTGGTACGTGGTGGTTTGAAGGAAGGTTTTTGTAAGTTATCGCCCTATGGTGCGGCGGTGAGCGAACAAGCAAAAAAGGACGCTGACGCGGCACAGGCTAAGCTATTAGATGGCACTTTAGTAATTTATAAGGGGGAATTAAAGGATAATACGGGGAAAATTGTAATTCCTGCTGGCAAGGACTTCAAACAGCAAGATCCAGAACTAGAAAAGATGACTTGGTTGGTGGAAGGCGTGTTGGGAAGTACCTAAAGAATTAAAGAGTAAAAATTAAAAATTAAACATGGGAGGAATGAAAGAATTAAAAATTAAAAACTAAACATGGGAGGAAGGTAGGTTGGGTAGGGAAAATGAAAAATTAATAAATTACCAATTAAGCCTATGACTACTCAAGTTGTATCTGGAAATCCATCCTCAATAAACTGGCGTTCGCTACTAGAAACAGTGACTATTCCCATAGCTGCTTTAGTGGTTTCGCTATTATTATTCGGGATATTTTGTGCCGCAGCAGGTGCTAATCCGTTAGCAGTATATGGCTCGATTTATAAAGCAGCTTTTGGGAGTTGGTTTTCTTTCCAAAATAGCCTAATTCGGGCTGCGCCTTTGATGTTAAGTTCACTCTGTACAGTCTTACCTGCTCGGTTGGGCTTAGTGATTATTGGTAATGAGGGAGCGATCGTCATGGGGGGACTCGGCGCGATCGCCACTGGTTTAGCTTTAAACAGCGCACCGCCAACTGTTGTGCAGTTAGGAATGGCGATCGCAGGCATTATTAGCGGTGGTTTGTGGATCGCCTTAGCCGGGGCGCTGCGGTATTACCGAGGTGTAAATGAAACCATTAGCAGCTTGTTGCTCAATTATATCGCGATCGCGCTTTTGAATCATTTAGTCGGCGGCCCGATGCGCGATCCCAGTTCCCTGAACAAACCTTCTAGCTATCCCCTCGCTGATGTCAATATGCTGGGAACTTTGCCGGGAACGCGAGTTCACTACGGCTTGATTTTTGGGCTAATTGTTTGCGCGATCGCTTATGTCTTGATTCAGCGAACTACCTTTGGTTTTGCTGTTCGCACCGCAGGTGGTAACGTTCGAGCAGCACGAATGGCCGGATTACCAGTAGGTAAATTAACATTAATCATCTGTTTTCTGGGAGGTGCTTGTGCAGGTTTAGCCGGGATGGTAGAAGTTGCAGCCGTACACGGCAAGGCGAATGAATCCCTAAATGCAAGTTACGGTTACAGCGGCATTTTAGTTGCATTTATTGCCCGACAAAATCCTTTAGCTGCCGTGCTAATTTCAATTTTGTTAGGTGGAATTTTAGCAAGTGGGGGAATTTTGCAGCGATCGCACAACCTCCCAGATGCCACAGTTTTAGTTTTCCAAGGGTTGGTTTTCTTGGTGATTCTTTTCAGTGAATCGCTTTATGGAAAATTACCATTTTTCAAGCAACAAGACAGATAAACGAAAAATAACGTAGGGTGGGTGATCCTCTGCCAGAAACCGGGTTTCTTCATAGATATCGAGTTACAATCGCAGATTTTTCTAAGAAACCCGGTTTCTTTCAACTAACGACTAACAACTAATAACTAAGCACTTATGGCAACAGAAACTTTAGGTTGGTGGGGAGTTCCGATCGCGATCGCAGCAGGAACACTGCGAGGAAGCGCACCCTTTCTATTCGTTAGTCTCGGCGAATGTCTGACCGAAAAAAGTGGCAAAATCAACCTCGGTTTAGAAGGCACTTTATTAATGGGTGCGATGAGTGCCTACGCCATATCCTATCTAACTCAATCACCTTGGTTAGGCGTTTTAGCAGCAGGAATTTCTGGGATGGTATTAGGAGCAATTCACGCTTGGCTATCCCAACGTCCCAAAGTTAACGATGTAGCAGTTGGCATTGCCATGATTATCTTCGGAAGCGGTTTAGCTTTCTTTTTTGGCAAGCCTTTTATCCAACCAGTTGCACCCCAATTACCCACCATTGAATTAGGCGCTTGGATTAATCAGCCAGCAATTCAATCAGCTTTAAAAATTAGCCCTTTATTTATCATCGGCGTTGCCATAGCACCAGCAATGCAGTGGTTTTTTAAATCCACGCGCTGGGGGTTGTTTATCCGTGCCGTTGGTGACAATCCTGCTGCTGCTAGAGCGATGGGAATTCCAGTAAAATTGGTGCGGACAGCCTGCATTATCTTCGGGAGTTTCCTAGCAGGAATTGGCGGAGCTTACCTATCTCTTTATTACCCTGGAAGTTGGACAGAAAGGATTTCGAGCGGTCAAGGATTAATGGCTGTTGCCTTAGTGATTTTTGCCCGTTGGAATCCCGTGCAATGTTTATATGCAGCTTTATTATTTGGAGGAGCGCAAGCAATCGGGCCAGCTTTGCAATCAGTAGGAGTAGATTCTTACTACTACTTGTTTAATGCCTTACCTTACATCTTAACCCTAGCAGTAATGGTGATTACCTGTTCGCCAACTCGGACAGCAATTGGTGCTCCCGGTGCTTTAGGAACTGACAATGATTAAAGGTTAATGATTAAAGGTTAGTGATGTTCGCTCGCAAACTACAATCTCAAATTTTTTATGGGACGTTTTGTTGAATCTGACCCCTATCCATATCCATTTAACGGTGATTTGCGTCCACAAAATACAGTGCTGCTAATTATTGATATGCAGATAGATTTCTGCGGAGTTGGCGGTTATGTAGATAAAATGGGTTATGATTTGTCGCTGACACGCGCACCAATTCAGCCAATAAAAAAGGTATTAGAAATAGTACGAAATCTCGGCTTTCACGTCATCCACACCCGCGAAGGACATCGACCAGATTTATCAGACTTACCAGAAAATAAACAGTGGCGAAGTCGTAGAATTGGTGCAGGAATTGGCGACTCTGGCCCCTGCGGGAAAATTTTAATTCGCGGTGAAACTGGATGGGAAATTATTCCTGAACTTGCTCCTTTACCGGGAGAATCAGTAATTGATAAACCCGGAAAAGGTTCTTTTTACGCGACAGATTTAGATATGTTGCTAAGGCGTAAAGGCATCCAAAATATTATTCTGGCAGGAATAACAACTGATGTTTGCGTCCACACCACAATGCGGGATGCGAATGATAGAGGTTACGAATGTTTGCTACTTTCTGACTGCACCGGTGCAACAGATTATGGCAATCATCTAGCCGCACTCAAGATGATTAAAATGCAAGGCGGCGTTTTTGGTGCTGTCGCTGATTCGGAAGCATTAATTAGCGCCATTAAAGAGTAGTTATTTCACAAACCACTTTCTTTTAATTCAAGGAGCAAAACCATGCTAGAAATTCCCAATCCAGAAATCATCACTCCCAGCTCAAAACTCCCTCAGCCACCCGATATCGAATTGGTGAACATCACCAAGCGATTTGGTTCTCTTTTAGCACTTGATAACGTTTCAACACGCCTGAAACCAGGAACTTTTCACGCTTTACTAGGTGAAAATGGAGCGGGTAAAAGTACGCTAGTGAAGTGTATCATGGGCTTCTACAATGCTGACAGTGGAGAGATTATAATTGATGGACAACCGCGCACTATTAACAGTCCTTACGATGCTTATCAATACAGTATCGGCATGGTTTATCAGCATTTTACTCTCATTCCCTCAATGACAGTAGCAGAAAATTTAGTGCTGACGCGGCCAGATACTCCTAACGTGATTAACTGGAAAGCTGAATATGAACAATTAGAAGCATTTCTACAAACTGCACCATTTAAAGTTGATTTGTACAAACCAGCAAATCAACTTGCAGCCGGAGAAAAGCAAAAGGTAGAAATCCTGAAACAAATCTACCTCAAAAATCGGTTTCTCATCCTCGATGAACCCACATCTGTACTCACGCCAGATGAAGCTGATGAAGTTTTAGGCTTACTCAAACAAGAAGTGAGTGCGGGACGTTTAAGCGTGTTACTTATTACCCATAAATTCCGAGAAGTAACATCATTTGCCGATGAAGTTACAGTTTTGCGAAGGGGAAAATTTGCAGGTAGTGGGTCAGTTAAAGACTTATCTACTTCCGAAATGGCTAAGATGATGTTGGGTGAGGAACGCAACGCTATTCAAATAGAAAAACTAGCCGAACTTCCGGGAGAACCTGTCATCAAAATTGAAGATATTTGTGCCAATGGTGACAACGGACTGGCGGCGGTAAAATCTGTAAATCTGACAGTTAGGAGGGGAGAAATTGTCGGGATTGCCGGGGTTTCTGGCAATGGTCAGCGAGAATTAGTAGAGGTGTTAGCAGGACAGAGAATTCCGACATCTGGACTATTAATGGTGAATGGAGAAGTTTATAAAGCAACTCGTCCAGAAATAGTCAAACATCGGGTTTTCTGCTTACCAGAGGAACCACTACGAAATGCTTGCGTTCCCCAGATGAGTGTTGGCGAAAATATGGCTTTGCGAAAGTTCGATCGTGCGCCAATGGCTAAAGGCAATTTGTTTCTAATTTTGAAGGAAATTCGACTAGCTGCAATGGCTTTAATTGAGAAGTTTTCGGTGAAAACTCCCTCAGTAGATACGCCAATTAGTCATCTTTCTGGTGGTAATGTACAACGAGCTGTGCTAGCAAGAGAGTTGTCAAATCATAACATTAATCTGTTAATTGCTGCTAATCCCTGTTTCGGGTTAGATTTTGCGGCGGTTGACTATATTCACTCCCAGTTAGTTGAGGCCAGAAATGAGGGTGTGGGTGTACTATTAGTGAGTGAAGATTTGGATGAGTTATTGAAATTAGCTGACAGAATTGTGGTGATGTCTGGCGGTAAGCTGGTTTATGAAAGTCTGATTGCAGATGTCGATATTCACGAAATAGGTCACTATATGGCTGGACATTAATCTTGTATTTGCCCTCAATGCTTAAGTAGGGTGGGCGCTCGCCGCAAACAGCCTGTAACTTATAGCAGAAGATAGTTGTCGGCGAGCGCCCACCTTACAATTCATTAATATAATGTTGGGTTTCGCTGTCGCTACACCCAACCTACTTGAGAATTAAAATTAGAGGTGAAAAAATGATTTCTATCCCAGCTAAACCCTATGACTATGAATTGCCAAATCTAAACAGCGTTGCCTTAATTGTCATTGATATGCAGCGAGACTTTCTAGAACCAGGAGGTTTTGGAGAAATATTAGGAAATGATGTCTCACTCCTGCAATCAATTGTGCCTACAGTTAAGCAATTATTAGAGGAATTTCGCAAATTCAACCTCCCCATTTTTCATACTATAGAAGGCCATAATAGCGATTTATCTGATTGTCCCATCTCTAAAATTAAACGGGGAAAAGGTAAGTTAACTATTGGAGATGTCGGCCCAATGGGTCGCATCCTCGTATTAGGTGAAGCCGGAAATGGTATTATACCAGAGTTAGCGCCGCTACCGGGCGAAATTGCGCTTTCAAAACCAGGTAAAGGTGCTTTTTCTCGCACTAAATTAGAATCGATGTTGCAGGAAAAAGGCATTACTCACCTGATTTTTGCGGGGGTGACAACAGAGGTTTGCGTGCAAACAACTATGCGCGAAGCTAATGACAGAGGATATGAATGTCTGTTAATAGAAGATGCTACTGCTAGTTATTTTCCTGAGTTCAAACAAGCTACTTTAGAGATGATTCGCGCCCAAGGTGGTATCATTGGCTGGACGACAACGGCGACGCAATTATTTAAAGCATTGAATCATTAAAATTTAACGCAAGTTTTACGTAAGGCCGCCCTTTCGGTAGTAAATATATCACCCAGAGGGCGGCGTTATAAACATAGATAGGACTTACGCATAGAGTCCCAGAAACCGGGTTTTTGAGAGAATCTGTGGGTCAAAACGAAGTATTTTCGTCAAAAAACCCGGTTTATGAGGTTGGGTGCGTAAGTCCTGAAACAATTACAATTATGCGTAAGTCTTATTTACATAACGCCGCCATCCGCCCCATTCTGTAATCTCGCGCTGTCCCTCACATAAGATAGCTTCGCCTAAAATTCCTAGAACCTCTTCACCGTCAGCTAAACGTACCTTACCTACGCATAATCCAGCGGGTTCTTTTAATAATATTTCGCTGATACCATCAGCAGGTATAGCCCAAACTTCAACTGCGATCGCAACTCCCCCATCTGCAACTCGCAGCATAGCTGGATAACGGTCTTTAATTGACCATAACCGATAACTGGGTTCCGTTACAGTCTCTCGCACAAAGCTACCGCCAACTGCTAACAAGTTATGGTTTAACTCTAGACCTCGCATCAAAGTACCATTAACGGCAAGATATACAGTTTGGATCATTTCAACAACAGGTATTTCCGTATAAGTAATCTAAGCGATCGCCCCTATTATAGGATAAAGCGTTCAAATCTCTATTATTTTTATTTCCGATTATCAAAAATATACTAATGGCTAATGGCTAATGGCTAATGGCTAATGGCTAATTAAAAACGATTGACTGTCGAGCAATTGCTAATTAAAAGTATAATTTATAGGACTTACGCAGGTCGTCCCAGAAACCGGGTTTTTGAGAGAATCTGTGCGTCGGGACGAAGTATTTTCGTCAAAAAACCCGGTTTATGAGGTTGGGTGCGTAAGTCCTGATTTCCTCAATTGAAAACTGATAAAAGAGATATTTTGTGACCCCAAATGAATCCCATAATGAATGCAAATGAAAGCAACATCATCTATATTGTTCTACCTCGATCTGCGGTAAAATATCTTTATCGCTTTGACCTGTAGTCAGCAATAGATAGAACATATAGGCAGATGGAACAAGAAACTTTACCGACAGAGGTTATACTTACCCACCCGCGCCAATCTCTGGGAAGTGTCCAGCTTGATTGGACACCGCAACCGGGAAATTATCTCGATTTAAAAGGTCAGACTTATGCTGTTTTAGAACGCCGTCACCGCTATCAATTGCGATCGGGGCGCTATCGCTTGCAGAAAATTGACTTGTACGTGCAGTCTGCACAACGGCCTACAGAGAAGAGTTTTGTCGAGGGGCACTGGGTTATAGGCGATGCCAGTTGTCGCTATAGTGCGCGATCGGAGATCATTCGCTGTGCGGTTAATCCAGAGGGGCCATGCGATCGCTGCCGCTTCTACGAAAAATCATGAGTTGCGCGATCGCTTGGGCGATGTCTCAGAATATGGAGGCGATCGCGTCTCCTCTCATTCTTAAGTTGCTTCATCATCTTCACTAATTATTTACTTTATCTTCATTCTTTATACCAAAAACCTCCCCCACAGCCAAGCGAGTACCATTAGCAAAATCCCATCCAGACTGAACTTTTTTCCCCGCTAACTGCACCTCGCGCAACAACAATAAACCCTCGCCAGTTTGCACGATTGGCCCCAAATTTTTGACAACTTTTACAACTTCTCCACACTTACCAGAAAGCTCAGATAAACTTGACCAATCTTGCTCTAAACGCCGCAAATCTGGCGGTAATTTTAACCAGTATTCAGAACCCAGGGGTGCAGTAGCGCTAATTTTTGCCGAATTGCCGCGAAAACTGGTAACACAGTCGGGGAAAAATCCTCTAATCTGATTGTGAAGTGCGATCGCACTCTGCGACCAATCGAGTACATAATCGGGATTTTTAATCAGCGGCGCATAAGTTGCCTCTGACGCATCTTGAGGAATCGCTTTCACTTCATCTTTCCCTAACTTTAACACAGTTTCTACTAATAAATCAGCTCCCAATTCTGATAACCTTTCCGCCAATGTTGCAGCATTATCTAAAAGAGTAATCCCTGCAAAAGCTTTCAATAGCATTGCCCCAGTATCCATACCAGCATCCATTAGCATTGTAGTAATACCAGTTTCCTTTTCGCCGTGATATAGACACCATTGAATCGGTGCCGCCCCCCGATATTTTGGCAAGATTGAGCCGTGAGCGTTGATACAGCCTAACTGAGGCATATCCAAAATTTCTTGAGAAAGGATCTGACCGTAAGCTACCACTATAAATAGATCGGCTTCTGTTTGTTTTAGTAAAGATAGTGTCTCAGTATCTTTTTTAATTCGTTGGGGTTGCCAGACTGGAAGATTGTGAGCAACAGCAGTTATTTTAACAGGGGAAGGTATTAATTGATTGCCACGCCCTCGGCGCTTATCTGGCTGAGTAACAACCGCAACCACCTCAAAGTCTGGATGATTTAGTAAATTTTCTAAACTAGGAACTGCAAACTGGGGAGTACCAAAAAAGACAATTTTCATGATAGGGGCTAGGGGAAGAAGGGGCTAGGGGCTAGGGAAGAAGGGAAAGAAGGGAAAGAGAATAAAACTAAGAGCTTCGTCGCGATCGCGCTTGCCGAACGGCGCGATCGATTTAAAATGCCCTAATGGTCTTGGCGGTTGCTATACTTTTACTATCAACTAGCAATTAGTAATTAGCCATTAGCCATTAGCCATTACCAATTACCAATTACCAATTAGCCATTAGCCATTAGCCATTAGCCATTACCAATTAGCAATTACCAATTACCCATTACCCATTAACGTAGAGGAGCGATCGCAACTTCAATCCGGCGATTACGTTGGCGATTAGCCTCCGTTGTATTTTCCACCGACGGGCGACTTTCTCCATAGCCGATCGCCACCCAGTGATACTTCTCGCCAAGAGTCTTAGATAAATATTGTTCCACTGCCTGAGCCCTGGCAAAAGACAGATTTTGATTGTCCTTCACCTCCCCAGCATCGTCAGTATGCCCTGCAATGCGAACAGTAGCACCCTCATAGTTTTGCAAATCTGCAATCAAATTATCTAAAATTACGTTAGTTCCGGGGCGCAGAGCACTACTACCAACCTCAAACAAAACATCACTAGGGAGTGTCACCATCAGTGCATCCGCACTAAATACAGAACTGCGATCGCCACTAGATTCATCTGCATTATTAGCTTTAATGCCCGGAATCGGACTGCTATCCTTGCCAACAGCAGGCAAAGCAGGACTGGGCGCTGCGGCGGATGTCGATGTCCCTAACTCCTGTGACATCAATTCCAACCGCTTTTCTAAGCTTTCCGTAGGCTTACTACTGCCTAATTGTGTCTCCAGCGCCGCCGTGCGCCCGATCAGTGCATTTAATTCCCCTTGCAACTGTCTCAAGTCGGCTTGCAGTTTTTGCCTTTGTGTAGGAGTCAATTGCGAACTCGAAGGAGTGGGGATTGGTGAAGGAAGAATCGGACTCGGAGTTGGAGATAGGCGTTTCGGGCCCGCAGCCAGATTCTGAAATTGGCGTAGCAATTTTTCACTCAGAGGTATCTCAGTTCCAGCAGAGGGATATATTTGCGCGGCCGCTACCCCCAAAGCCCACGCAAAACCGCTTCCTACCCCCAGCAGCAGCAGTCGAAATATCAAGGACAGCACAAACAAGCCTGTTCCCGGCGACTTAGGGGCAGAACTCCGGGCGGCTGAAAATTTCTTTGGTGAAGATTTCACGGTTTTTCTCTTTCACTCTAGGGTAATAGCCCGACATTTTATAAAGCCTAGCAGAAGCTAGGCTTTTACTTTAGTCACAGAACTTTTCCTTTGCCAGTCTCCACTGTTTCCAGAAGGGTACTACTTTCCCCCTTGTCCTCTTCATAGCCAGCTTACAAAGACTTATGGCAACTGCCAAGACTCTTAAAACATTCCAAATTACTCAAATCTTTCGGCTGAGCCTGCTCCCTAACGAAGGAAGGACTCACAGCGAAGCCCTTATTTATATTCTATGTTCCTTTCCTTGCAGTAATTTCTCTTCCCTTCTTTCCCTAGTCCCTAACCCCTAACTGACGAAAGCAATTGCTCTATCATAGGACTTACACAAAAAACCCGGTTTCTGACCAAAATCATCGCTTTTTTCGAGAAATATTGACGCAGAAACCAGGTTTTTGACCGAGCGTGCGTAACTCCTATATCAGCTAATCTTACGAATCCCCGTGTATGCAAGACCGGGTAGTGTCAACCCTAACCAGCGATCGATGTATCGTTTTTAATCACCTTTTCCTTGATAGGTTGATTTCTTTCTTTTGTCCTCTAGTAAGAGCCTCTCTTAAAAATGTACCCAGTCTTATTTCCGACTAAGCAATTTCTACCTCATCGATAGTTCTTAATCTAGGTATCCAGGTAGACAATTTTACCAAACCATCTAATTTCTCGATGCTCTTATTAGGAGCTAAAACCATCTCCACCAGATCTGGCATTTCTTGCCAACATTCAGGACAGAACCAGTAAACGCTATTATGACGAGCGTGGCGGAGTAATTGAGAGGAGCAACAAGGGCAAGTATTCATGATATTTCTTAAACCAGATTTAGAACAGATTGATAATTGATTTCCACAAAAAAGTTACTAATGCGAAGAGAACACCTTGACTCTAGTTAAAGTCTGAGTATTCCTATTTCAACCGGGATGTATGTAAATAGTTATATTTGATACCAAATAGGCATCTTTTATACGATCCCTGACATATAATTGAAGTTATATATAAAATATGAAGAACTCGTGAAGGATAAGAAGATTGTTACAAAAGGTAAAATAATTTCACAATCCAGATTTACTCTTCGCTCCAACCCAGAACTTTTGCCATCTGAACAGGCAAGGTCAGCGGTTCAAAAGGCTTATAAATAACACTCACAACTCCCAAACTAGCAAAGTATGCACAGTCACCGGGCATTACCTTAGCAGTCAATAAAATTACCGGGATATGCTTGGTAGCACTATTAGCTTGTAACTGTTGAAAAGTAGTCGGGCCATCTTGGTCAGGCATCATCACATCCAAAAGAATAGCATCCGGCTGCTCAAGAATAGCTTTAGCCAGACCCTCTCCTCCAGAACTAGCCGTCAGGACTTCCCAGCCCCCCACCAGTTCTAGACTGACTTGAGCTACCTCCCGAACATCTTCTGCATCATCAATTACCAAGATCCGCTTTGGATTTAAGCTTAACATCTTTACTTAATATCTTTATGAGAGAGGGAAATTATTCTTAAAGCTTAGAGGGGCTTTGTGAAAAACCCGTGAATTATAGCTAGGGACTAGGGGCGCTTAGGCTAAGGACTAGGGAAGAAGGGAATAGAATCAGCAGGTTGCAGGTAATCCTGTGTTTGTGCCTGAACAAAATTTGCTCTGCATTATCTCTCTAGCTTTTTGTCAGTAATTATAAAAAAATTCAAGGTTTTGACGGATTTTTAAATATGTTTTTATTCGGATTCATGAGTTCGTCTTCGAGCCTTAAACTCCCATGACGCGATCGCGCCCAGCAGCTTTAGCTCGGTAAAGCGCCTCATCAGCAGCTCGATACAAAGCCTGCAAATCATTGCCATCAGATGGATACTCGGCAATACCAGCACTGAAACTGACTCGAAACTTACGGTCATCAGTATCTACAAATTCTTCACTCCTCCAATTAATTAGAACATCCTCAATGCTCTTGATCGCGTCCCGCTTTGCCATCCCGTACATTCCTACAACAAATTCCTCACCGCCCCAACGAGCCACCACATCTTGACCGCCAAAGGTTCGGAGCAATAATTCTCCCAAGCGCCGCAGCACTGTATCCCCCATCGCATGGCCATACTCATCGTTAACCTGCTTGAAGCAGTCTAAATCCAGCAGAGCAAAGCACAGGGATTGGTTGTGGCGATCGGCTAAGTGCAAAAATTGACTCAGGTCTTGAGTGGAACGGCGGCGGTTAGCAACTCCTGTCAGGGCATCGGTTTCAGCTCTGCTACGGAGTAGCTGGCTGCGCTCTAAACGATTGAAAATGCGGTTTACCAGTTCTGGGCCGACTATCGGTTTGGTTACGTAGTCATCTCCTCCAGCCGCAAAGACTTGATGTACCGTCTTGGCATCAGTATGGGCGGTGAGAAATAATATGGGTACTCCGCTCCAACGGGGATCGTTGCGAACGGTGAGACACAGCTCGATTCCTGTCAAATAAGGCATTTCAATGTCTAGAATTAACAGGTCGGGTACGACCACTTCTAGGGTTTCCCAAAACTGTCGCGGGTCATCCAGGGTTAAAGTTTTTACCCCCCAAGGTTCTAGCAATAACCGCAGAGCTGCTAGCATATAGGGGTCATCGTCTACTACCATGACTTTAGCTTCGGCAGTGCGGGAACGTCTGATCGCATCTAGCACTACCTCGATCGCCTGAGCCGGCAGCACTGGTTTCTGTAAAAATGCCCTTCCTCCTAGCCTAGCCACTTGTACTCGCTCAGTAAAATTGCCATGACGAGCGAACACCACTACAGGTACGGGCGGTGTGAGGTTGGTGAAGTCTGCGAGTAATTGATAGGAACTTTCCAGTCTAGTTATACTTTCTGACTCTGAGCTATCCCATCTTTGCTGATGCTGTTTGCAACTAGCAGTCGTTGGGCAATTAATCTTTTCGCTTTCTTTTTTCCCCTGCTCGAAAGTTTGCTGGCGATCGCCTTCCCTACTACCCCGTTCGCCATCATTAAGATTGAGGTCAATGAGTACAACGTCTGGATATAATGAATTACCGTTCCTGTTAGACGAACAGAAAGCCTCTCTCGCTACTGACAAATTCCTGACAACTTCCGTCCTCAGACCTTGCCTGTTTGCCTCTACAACTAACTCGTCAGTAAAAGACTCATCCTCATCCACGATCAGCAGCAAGGGAGATGGCGAGGAGAGGGAGGAGAGAGAGGATGGGGAGGATGGGGAAGGTGGGGAGGATAGGGAGGATAGGGAGGATGGGGAGGATGGGGAGGATGAGGAAGGTGGAGAGGATAGAGAGGATTTAACTCCCCCATCTCCCCCATCTCCCCTACCTCCCCCATCTCCCCCATCTTCCCATCTCCCCCGCTCTAATTCCTCGCGCAAAGTTGCTACTAACTGGCAAAGTTGGGGCGCTTGGTCTTGTTTGGGATCGCTCTGAAGCAAGTTTTCCATCTCGCGGGCCAGGCGCGAACCTTCTGCTAAACCGAAGGTTCCCAGGGAACCGACAAGTTTATGGGCTTCTTGACTTGCTTGCTGCCTTAGTTCGTCACTAAGTTGACCCAGGCTTAGGGCAACATTGGTTTGATCGAGGATGGCGATGCGATCGCTAATGCTACTTCTGAATCGCTCCCAAACTTTGGCTATGGCATCGCTTAAGGATGATTCTTTGCTGCTAAGGAGTGCATTGTAACTATTAGATTGTGTTACAATGCTAGCAGTTTCTGGGATGTTAATCCTATCTTTAAAACTACTACTATTTTCCAGTTCCGGTGGTAGCGAGGGCAGGGATAAATCTTCTAGTTGGGGAGTATTTAATTCCGAGTTTCCTATGATTTCTTGCCTTTTTTCCGGCTTGAGACGGTAGCCTAAACCGTAAACTGTTTCAACTAAATCCGGTGGCGCACCTGCTGCTTTTAACTTACTCCGCAAACCTTTAATATGAGCTCTTACAGTATCCTCTGCTGGCGGTTCTTCAAACGACCACAGATGATCTAAAATCGCACGGCGGCTGAAGACTCGCTGGGTATTACGCAAAAATAGTTCTAGTAGAGCGTACTCTTTAGGAGTCAGATTCAGAGGTTGGCTGTTGTAAATTACCTCATAGTTATTAGGATTGAGACGTAGTTTACCCGTTTCCAAAATTGGTGGTAATGCTGCGCTACCTCGCCTTAAAATTGCGCGAATCCGAGCCGAGAGTTCCAAAAAATCAAAAGGCTTAACTACATAGTCATCGGCCCCAGCATCAAGTCCTTCTATTTTGCTAGCACTGCTGTCGCAAGAGGTTAATAGAAGAATTGGAGTTGTAGTGTGTCGCGATCGCAGTTGGCGGCAAAGCGAGATCCCATCCAGTTTTGGCAGCACCACATCCAGCAATATTAAATCATAGGTAAAAGCCTCTGCATATTCCCATCCCGCTTGACCATCATAAGCTACGTCAACAGTATAATGTTGTTCCGTGAGCGTCGTGCTGAGGGCATGGGCTATATACTCGTCATCTTCTACCAGTAAAACTTTCATAATTAGTAATTGGTAATTGGTAATTGATAATTAGGAGCTGGAAAAATAATTCAGAAGCCATTATTCAGAAGAATTTGTACTGAATTCTGGCTCCTGAATCGTAAATTATTCTATTAGTAATTGGCAATTGGTGACAGTTTTCTACCAACTCGCAACTACCAACTACTAATAGGACTTACACAGTATCGGCTAAAAACAAAGCGTTGCGATTACTTCGCTGCGTTCGTAATGACCGAAATACGTTTTTCTTGTTCAGCCCTATATTAAGCAACTACCAACCACTAACCACTAACCATTAACCAATTACTCTAAGTTCGGCTTACATTACCTGTTCGACTTCGGCAATTTCGGGAATAGTTTCACGCAAGCGGCGCTCAATTCCCATTCTCAAAGTCATGGCTGAGCTGGGGCAAGAACCACAAGCTCCTTGCAATCGCAGTTGGACTACTGGGCCTTCAATCTCTACCAGTTCAACGTTCCCGCCGTCAGACATCAGGTAGGGCCGCAACTCATCCAGAACTTGTTCTACATTTTCTCTCGTGAGTGCTAGTGTTGTCATGTTTTACCTTGCAAATATTCCGCACAACTGATACCGATCTCGATCCTAGCGCTACTTGCTGTGAATAAACGTTTTTTCCTCAAACGAATTGCACCAAAAACTAGGTTTCCTGAAGAAATTGAGTTGCGATCGCAGTTTGTTGGTACTTGAACTCTAAAAATCTGTTAGCAAGTGAGTGCTAAGTATTTTTTAACTCCTAAGTCCCCGATTTGCAAGTGAACTCTTGCTTTAGCAGGACTGAGGACTTAAAGAAGAACTCAGCACTCAGGTCGGCTCTACAGGGGTTTGCAGGTCAAAACCAGACTAAACAAGGGCAGGTTCTAACAGTTTGACGTTAGAGTAGTTAAACTCAGTTGTTGTGACTTGTCCATCTTCTTTAGAGTGAATCACCTGTTTAGTCATCACGTAGTAGTCGCCAATTTTCTCAAAGGTATCTTGAAATTCAAGTTCTTTGAGGATGTCTCCAGTCTGAGGGTTGCGGAAAACGGCATCGTAGCGGCTGGCTAGAGAGCCTTCTGGTGTTTCTAAGCTTTCGTGGGTATCAATCACAAAGGCCATCCGACCCATAACTCGGCTAACTTGAGAAATTAAAAGGCCTCGGATTTTGTAGTTAGACCCCATCGAGTCACCTTTAACCAAGATTTCCACAGCTCCGTCGCTATCGGTTTCGCCTAAGCTAAAGCTATTATTGCCGTGAGATTTCTCAAACGATCCCCGTTTGCGGTGGGTTACAATATCCCGGAGTTGAGTGTAAACGCTTTGCTGCACTTCTTCGTCTTCGATACCGCTGACTTCTACGGTCATGTCTGGTTTGATTGCAATATGGCCGGTGTAGATTTCCTCATTTTGCTTGAGTTCGACATCAGCGCTGTAACCGGGAAAGTTTGAGTCCCAGGTGTATCGATGTTCGTAGGCGGCGCGAAATAAGTCGCGAGCGTTTGCTTGCTCAGTCATAAAATTCTCTTAGTCTCAATATTTCTTCTAGTTTAGAAAGCTTTAGCAATTTTTGTGGGATACCGCCGAGACAGTGGCGCGAGAAATAGTCTTCTGCCTTGTGCCTTGTGCCTTTCTCCTTCGGCCTTCTTCTCTATTGGTGTCAACTTAACGTTAAACCCTTAGTCCGCCAGGGGTTAAAACCCCTGTCTCAAAGATCAAGTCCTCTGAAGAGGACTAAGAAGACTTTGAAACTTAATTAGTCCTCTTCAGAGCGTTCCACGGGCCCGGCGTGCCCGTTATGAATCACAGAAACAGTAAAGCTAGCCCAAAAGTTGCCAGTCGGATATATTATCCCTGTGTCCTGAGAGTCAAAGACCGACAAATCAATAGTGCGATTTTGAGCCTGATTCAGAGCGTGGTCGTGGGCATGATGATTATGACATTGGTGAAGGGCTATTACCCTATCCCGTTGAGGAGAATCTAAGATCACATCCGCCCACCAATCGGGACACTTCCTTTCGTTCGAGCGCCAAGAGGAGTCATCTAAATGATCCGATGCAAGATAAGCAAACCTGTTGCGGGTGAAATGTCTAATTTCACCCAGATTAACCCAAATGCCGCAGGTATAGATATTGGCTCACAAGAACACTGGGTTTGCGTTCCACCTGATCGAACGTCACAGAATGTACGTAAATTTGGCTGTTTTACCCCTGACTTAATCGAGATGGCCTCATGGTTAGTGGAATGTGGGATAGACACCATCGCGATGGAATCGACAGGAGTCTATTGGATACCAGCCTTTCAAATTTTTGAAGCCAGGGGTATCGAAGTCAAACTGGTGAATGCCCATCACGTCAAAACCGTACCGGGCAGAAAAAGTGATGTGTTGGATTGTCAATGGTTGCAACAGCTACATACTTATGGTTTATTGTCCGGTTCCTTTCGTCCTGATGACCAAAGTTGTGTTCTACGTAGTTACATTCGCCACCGCGATAACTTAATCAAAAGCAGTAGCAGCCACGTACTGCGGATGCAGAAAGCATTAATTCAAATGAATCTGCAACTACATAAAGTCATCAGTGACATCACAGGAGTCACTGGGATGGCAATTATCCGCGCCATTGTAGCTGGAGAAAGGAATCCTCAAGTCTTAGCTAATTTGAAAAATTCTCGGATTAAAAGTAGTACCGCAGATATTGCTAAAGCCTTGAGTGGAGACTATCGAGTTGAGCATATATTTGTGTTAAAACAAGAGTTACAACTCTACGACATCTATCAAGAGCAAATTGCTAGCTGCGATGTGGAGATTGAGCGATATTTAGCTAGCTTTGCTAGCGAAGAAAACCATCCTCCACCAGACCCTCCCAAACGGGGTAACAGAAAGCCCAGAGGTCACGAACCCAATTTTGACTTGCGCCATCAGTTGTATCGGATTAGTGGAGTAGATTTTACTCAAATCCCTGGTTTTGATGTCCTCACAGTACAAGCTCTGCTCTCGGAAGTCGGATTGGATGCTACTCGTTTTCCCACTGTTAAGCATTTTTGTTCTTGGTTAGGGTTGTGTCCGTCTGCGAGGATTACAGGCGGTAAAGTCAAAAGTTCTCATACCCGTTGTGTAGTTAATCGGGCTGCTAATGCCTTCCGTTTAGCTGCTCAATCTTTATCTCGCTCTCAATCAGCTTTGGGGGCTTTTTATCGTCGGTTACGAGCCAGATTGGGCGCTCCAGAGGCTAATACCGCTACTGCCCACAAGCTAGCCCGCATCTTCTATCACCTCTGGAGTACAAAAACCGCTTATGCCGATTCAGGTGCTGACTATTACGAACAGAAATATCGACAACGTATTGTCTCTAAGCTGGAGAAAACAGCTCAATCTCTTGGGTTTGAGCTGGTTGCTTGCGCCTCAAAACTAGATTGAGTTTCTGAGGAGGACTTAAGTTATTAGACAGGGGTTTAACCCCTGGCGGGTTTGAGCTTAATTTGACACTAATGCCTTCTTCCTTCTTCCCTCTTCCTTCTTCCTTCTTCCTTCTTCCTTCTTCCTTCTTCCTCACCTACGACGGCAAATACAACCAGACAGATACGGTTTGCCTCCATGTCCAAAGCGATCGCTCCCCTTACATTAGTAAGAGTAAACATTCAGCAGTCTAAAGCTGTGGCGAAAGCAATCAGTAAGTAGTCTAACCGTCCCTGTCCAGGTTCGGTAAACACACCTTCATCAAAGCTCGAAACGCCCACAGTATATAGATATGTCACCTATCTAAGACTGTATTAAAGCTGGATTAACTGCCGATACACCCTACGGGGTGAAAGTTGCAGTCCCAAACCACCCGCAAATCGGGTAGATAGATAGCCAAAATTTTTGTAGTGATTGGAGCCGGAACACCCCTATGGGAAAAGTAGTTGGAATTGACTTAGGTACGACTAACTCCTGCGTCGCAGTTATGGAAGGCGGTAAACCCACCGTCATTGCCAACGCCGAGGGGGGTCGCACAACTCCTTCTGTAGTCGCATACGCCAAAAATGGCGATCAGCTAGTGGGACAAATCGCCAAGCGTCAAGCGGTGATGAACCCCGAAAACACTTTTTACTCTGTCAAGCGGTTTATTGGTCGTCGGGTGGACGAAGTAGCCCACGAAACTACTGAAGTTTCCTACAAAGTCCTCAATGTCGGTAATAGCCTGAAGCTGGACATTCCCGCACGCGGTAAGCAACTTTCCCCAGAAGAAATTTCTGCTCAAGTGCTTCGCAAACTCGTAGAAGATGCTAGCAAATACCTGGGCGAAACTGTCACCCAAGCTGTAATTACTGTCCCTGCTTACTTCAATGACTCTCAGCGTCAAGCTACCAAAGATGCTGGCCGCATTGCTGGGATTGAAGTGCTGCGGATTATCAACGAACCGACAGCCGCCGCTCTTGCTTACGGTTTAGATAAAAAGAGCAATGAAACTATCCTTGTATTTGACTTAGGCGGCGGTACGTTTGACGTATCAGTGCTAGAAGTTGGCGATGGCGTATTTGAAGTATTAGCAACTTCTGGGGATACTCACTTAGGTGGTGATGACTTCGATAAGAAAATTGTCGATTATATCGCCGCAGAATTCCAAAGAGCTGAAGGTATTGACCTCCGCAAAGACAAACAAGCTTTGCAACGGTTAACTGAAGCGGCAGAGAAAGCGAAAATTGAGCTTTCTAGCGTTACTCAAGCTGAAATTAACCTGCCATTTATTACCGCGACTCAAGATGGCCCAAAACATTTGGACATGACTTTGACGCGGGGCAAATTTGAAGAACTTTGTGCAGATTTAATTGACCGCAGTCGCGTCCCAGTTGAAAATGCTCTCCGCGACGCTAAGTTAGATAAGGCTGCGATCGATGAAGTTGTTCTAGTTGGTGGTTCTACTCGTATCCCCGCAGTTCAAGAACTGGTGCGCCGGATTTTGGGTAAGGAACCTAACCAAACTGTTAACCCGGATGAAGTGGTGGCTGTTGGTGCTGCTATTCAAGCAGGTGTGCTTTCCGGTGAAGTCAAAGATATCTTGTTGCTTGACGTTACCCCGCTGTCTCTGGGTGTGGAAACTTTGGGCGGTGTGATGACGAAGATTATTCCCCGTAATACCACCATTCCTACTAAGAAGTCGGAAACTTTCTCGACTGCTGTAGATGGCCAAACTAACGTGGAAATTCACGTTCTGCAAGGCGAACGGGAAATGTCTAACGACAACAAGAGTCTGGGAACTTTCCGCTTAGATGGCATTCCTCCTGCACCTCGTGGCGTACCTCAAATTGAGGTGACATTCGATATCGATGCTAACGGTATTTTGAATGTGGCTGCTAAGGATAAAGGTACTGGTAAGGAACAGTCTATTAGCATTACTGGTGCTTCTACTTTACCAGGCAATGAAGTTGAGCGGATGGTGAAGGAAGCGGAGGCGAATGCTACTGCTGATAAGGAACGTCGCGAACGGATCGATCGCAAGAATCAAGCTGATTCTTTAGCCTATCAAATCGAGAAGCAGTTAGCTGAACTTGGTGATAAGGTTCCTGCTGCTGATAAGACTAAGATTGAAGGGTTGATTAAGGACTTGCGAGATGCGATCGCGAAGGAAGATGACGATCGCATCAAGACGCTGACGACGGAACTGCAACAAGCTTTCTATGCTGTTAGCAGCAACCTTTATCAGCAAGCAGGTGGTGATGGCGGCCCTGGCGGCCCTGGTGGCCCTGGTGCTCCTGGTGGTGGCGCAACTGGTGGCGGTTCCGCCCCTGATGATGTGATTGACGCTGACTTTACTGAAGCGAAGCAGTAATTGATAGGCGATAGGAAATTCACTCCTATTGCCTGTGCGATCGCTTCTTTCCCCCTGAATTTTCAGGGGGTTAATTTTTAGGTATGTTGTTGCACTTTAGCGCAAAGACAGCGTTGTTGAAGTGAGCGATCGCACCGTTTCTGTCAGAGTTTGAGATTAAGTTGCTGTAAAATGTAGGTCTTGCTTTAAGAAAAAATGAGTAACTGTTTCCTTGATCGCTACGAAGAAATCACCTATGAGAAACTGCGGGCTGTCTGCGAGCCTTACAACGCTCATGTTTTCTCCAAAGTGCGTCTAGCAGACATATTACCTGTAAATAAAAGTGGTTTGTCAGACAATGATTTTCGATTTGCACTGCAATCTCATACAGACTTTCTAGTTACTAATTCAAAGTACGAAGTAGAATTTTGTGTTGAGTTTGACGGTTCTAGTCATAATAAACCAGAGCAAATCAGGAGAGACAATCAGAAAAATGCTCTGTTTGACTACTTTAAAAAAACCTTACTACGGATCACATCCAAATATCTTGACCCTAAATATAGAGGGTTGGATTTACTAACATACTTTGTTGAAGTTTGGTTTATTAAAAAACACTTTTACGAATCACAGGAGCGTGGCGATCTACCATTTGATGAGATTTTCGATCCTGCTTTCATTTTTGATGATGGTAAACAGCAATTTCCATATTGGCTTTCTCTTGAACAACAAGTTATTATTCAGAAGCTTTTTGAGGAAGGGAGGGTGGCACAACCTGCCCCGTCTGATTGGGTAGGTATAGATTCAGATAATAACTATCATTGTCTTACTTGGCTCTTGATTAAACCCGATACCGCTATATATGTGAAAATAGATATGCGTAATCAAAGATTTTGTGGTGTTATCACCAGTGATTTACTTGTTATGATTGCGGTATGTGAGCTCTATGAGGAATTAAAAATACTTCTTTCAGGCAAATTGGAGGCTCCTCCACGTTCGGCTTTGGAGCAAGAACTAGATTTTTACCGTCAGTCGTACAAATTGTGCCAAACTTCTAGTTGTGAAATATTAGGCTCTAGTTAGTTTAGATTAGTAGAGACCAATAAGCTAACAACCCCAATGCACGCGACCGCTGATAGGTTCTATTTGTAAACGTTAGAGGTTATGTGCGGTGTGTAAGTTTAAGGTTTAGGTTCCTAAATTGTTTGTCAAACCCTTTATAAATTCAACGCTAAAAAATCCAAAATCCAAAATTAATTATGACTCCCAGAAAACCTTCACCTATTAACCCTCCTCACCCATCCCACCTTGCTAATTTGCGGCGGATTCGGCAAATTAGCCATTTACTTGACAATGCAATTGGTATCCCTGGTACAAGATATCGGATTGGAATCGATCCCATCTTAGGAATTGTACCCGGAGGCGGCGATTTTGTAGCAATGGTTTTCTCAGCTTATATGATAGTGACAGCCGCTCAAATGGGACTATCGCAGGAAAAACTGGTGCAAATGGTTTCTAATGTTATTGTAGATACCTTTGCGGGTACTGTTCCAGTAGTAGGAGATTTATTTGATGTAGCCTGGAAATCTAATATCAAAAACTTAGAATTGCTAGAGGAGCATTTAGGTTCACCTCAGACTGGGACAGCCGTTAACTGGTGGTTTGTGGGTGCATTATTGGGGGGATTGTTGTTAGTAATGTTATTAATAATTTCCTTGAGTGTGGCGATAATTGGCTGGTTAGCAAGTGCTTTATTCGGTGGATGATTTAGGTGATGGGAATGTTTAAATAGAAGTGCGAACGACTAAAAAACGATCTCATTTCACCATAAACCTTAATAATCAATATCCAATCATCCTGTGAATGCCGTTCAAAATTGGTTCGTATTGTTCAGGTGTCAGACGACCCCAATACTCAGAAATTCGTGTTATATCTAACATCCGAATTCGATCCAACAAAGCAATAGAAGCCTGACGCAATCCCCCTGTACCTGCTGGAAATCGTGGATACAAATCAGGGGAAACATTCGCCCATCTTTGCCCTCTATCTGTTGTCATCGGTACTACGATTACCACCTCAAAACGAGGTACTCCTAAAGTAGCTGGTAAACCTACAATAATAGCAGGTCGATAACCTTCCTGTTCGCGGCCTCTAGGGTTTTGTTCGGGGAATTATGCGGTTACAATGTCCCCAAAATATAATGAAGTAATTGTCATTCGTCAAGTATTACTAATCCGACTCCTTCAATATATTTTACAGGCTTACCTGACCCTAATTCTCCCGGTTCCCATTCGTAGGGTTCATATTTTCCCAAGCGCCCCAAGTCGCTGTTAATCCAATCATAATCGGCTTCAATTTCTTTCCAATTGAGGATTCTCAAGATTTTTTCAAGGCGCTCAAATTCGGCAATGGGAATTTGGACAGCAATAGGTTGCTGATTTTCGTCAACCACATAACTCTTAGTAATGTTCAGCATTTTGCTAACTCTGTGGAAACATAAACTCATTTTAAATCAATATCTCCTAATTTAAAGCAATTTGCTGACAAAAATATTTAAGCGTGCAATAATCTCGCCCATTCCTCCAATTTCTTTGTAATATCCCAAGTCCCCAAAACCGAACGACTTAATCGGGTGAGAGCAAGTCCCAGAAAAAACACATCATCATTCAAGGGAACCTATGGCGATTATTTTTCAGAAATAGCTAAAAACTTGGGTTAGGATAATAGCAATCAGGGCTCTGCCGATCGCAAGAAACTAGCAAAAATACTTAACAGAAAATTTAACTCTATAACTATAAAACTGAATATCTGGGTAGCAACTGCAACATCCAAAAAATAACAGGTAAAACTGATGGCGACAGACATCCGACACCAGACAGAAAACGGCTACCAGTCACAAATAACTCAGCCTTCCTCAAGAGAAAATCTTAACAGGCGATCGCTCATGCGCCTCCCCCGAAGCCTGAGTGCCATCGAAACATCCGGCTTTGGTCTTACGGGTCATGCCAATTGGTTTACGATCGCCACAGTCATCCAAGCAAGCATGGGGCCTAGCGCCATCTTTATCTGGTTGCCCGGTATTCTTATGGGCATGATGCTCAATCTACAGGTAAAACGCATCGGCGAGTATTTCCCAGATATGGCTGGGGGAACACCCAACTATACCGCCAGACTGCTAAAAAATTATCCAGGTCTGGGAAGCTATGCAGCGATCGGCTACCTTTTAAGCTGGGTAGCAACACT
Source organism: Kamptonema formosum PCC 6407 (assembly GCF_000332155.1). Taxonomy (GTDB): domain Bacteria; phylum Cyanobacteriota; class Cyanobacteriia; order Cyanobacteriales; family Microcoleaceae; genus Kamptonema; species Kamptonema formosum. The sequence goes on from NZ_KB235904.1 coordinate 1,666,073, forward strand.
GCCAATTTCTGCGATCGTACTAACCCAACTAATCAAAGTCAACCTCAATAGTTTAGGTTTTAGCTGTCCTGAAACTTTATTAAATATCACCTTCACACTTATAACCTTCATTCTGACATTCAGCGGCACCCGCGCCTTAAGTATTCTGCACGCCTTTTTTGTGTTGCCAACGGTGGGCGTATTATCCGTTTTTTCCATTCATGGTCTATTCTGGTTAGCTTTTTCTCCAAACAGTCCCGGATTTTTCCCCGCGACTTGGCCAGCATTCACCTTTATTGACTGGGCTAAGTGGTTTTACTTTGGTACGTACATTTTCTACTGCTGTGACTCCACTGCCAGTTTCGTAGCTGATAGCCGCAACCCGACTAAAACCTTGCAATTTCTCAAAATTTCCGCAGTGGCGATGCTACCTGTAATTTTGGGAGGTTCCTGGGTACTGATGCGCTTGGCCACCGCTCCTGGCCTGAAAGATGACGTATTCTTAAATGTATTAGCTGCCTGTCAGGTATTATGGGGGCCTTGGGTTCCCACCCTTGTCACCTTTCTAGTAGTGGCTAGCTGTCTTCTAAGTTGCGCGACAATTGTTTCCAACTGCCCCCGTATGTTGTACCAACTTGCCGTAGATGGACATATTTCGCCCACATTCGCAGTTGTATCCCGACGGGGCGTATTTGGATTTGGGCTGGTCTTTGTTTTGGTTCTCAGTTTAATCTGTCTAGCTTGGGGAAATGTGCCTCGGCTGGTGGCGATTACTAATGTTGGCTTAGTTGTCTGCCTGATGATGTTCCATCTCTCACTGTGGCTGCGGCGGGATCGACCCGAAATTCGCTGGCCTTGGTGGTCTCTTGCTTTTTTCGTAGTAGATGCGGTGGTTCTAGTCGTGGGAGGCTTGGCTTGGGGTTGGCAAGACTTTATCATTGGGTTGTTTTTTCCCCTTGCCGTTTTAGCAGTAGAGGCAGGGATGAGTCGTATTGCTTTTGCACCTTTCCATCCCTCCTGGTGGATTCGGCGTTACCGCAACAGCAGCCAGCGCAAAATCCCAGATTTTGTAGCGTCTCAGGTTGTAGTTTTAATCTTACTGATCGTTAGCGCCGTTGCGATCGGCTGGATTTTTGGCTTCAAATTATATGCTAACTCTACTGTTGGCTTGAATTTATTGGTAGTGCTACTCGTGACAGTTGCTTTTGTGGCGGTGGCGATCGCCTGCTGGACGAGTTTACCCCAAGTCGTCTCAATGGATGAAGCACGAGAGGGAGCAGAACAGCTATTTACCATTGCCCTAGATGCTATTGTCGTGCTGGATGAAAATGGTGTAATTTGTCAGACTAATCCCGCTGCTGAAAGCATTTTCGGAATAGATGCTACTGGGCTAATTGGGTCTCACCTAAAGAAATTTTTACCCGGATTAGGGGCTCAGCCGGAGCAGTGGCTCAGCCGTAGCGAACAAACTTTCAAGTTGTCCGATGGTAGTTCCCGCATTCTGGAAGTTGCGATCTCCGACCGATTTTCCCAAGATGCTTCCCTTTCCAATCAGGATCTGCAAGAATATGTGGCGATCGTGCGCGATATCAGCGATCGCAAACAAGCCGAGGAATCCCTGCAAAAAGCTAATGAGGAACTAGAGATCAAAGTCGAAGAGCGGACATCTGAACTCACTCATACTGTAGAGCAATTACAGACTGAAATTGAAGAGCGCCTGCGAATCGAAGAAAATCTCAGAGCTATGCAAAATCAGATTGTTGTTCAAGAAAAACTGGCTTCTCTGGGCAGTTTAACCGCAGGAATTGCCCACGAAATCAGAAACCCTTTAAACTTTGTCAACAATTTCTCAGAAGTTTCTACTGAATTAACCGAAGAACTATTTGCAGAACTGGAAAATCAAGGAGAACGCTTAGAACCGGATACAAGGGAATATATTTCTGAGCTATTAACCGATCTGCAAGCAAATCTTAAAAAAATTAATCAACACGGTCAAAGAGCCGACAAAATTGTTGGCAATATGCTTTTGCATTCAAGAGGACAAAGCGGCCATTGGGAAGCCACAGATATTAATAGTTTATTGGCAGAATATATCAATCTAGCCTATCACGGAATGCGAGCTAAGGAAGATGCTTTTAACATTACGATAGAAACCGAATATGACAATGAAATTGGGGAGGTAGAGGTCGTACCACAAGACATAGGTAGGGTTTTTCTTAACATTATCAGTAATGCTTGCTATGCACTTCATAAAGAGAAACAAGAAATGCCGGAAGGGTTTTCACCTCTACTTAAGGTGAAAACTAGAAATTTGGACGGCCGGATTGAAATCCGTATTTTCGATAATGGCCCAGGTATAAAACCAGAGGTACTCGATAAAATTTTCAATCCCTTTTTTACTACAAAACCAGCGGGGGAAGGTACTGGTCTAGGTCTGTCTATCAGTAACGATGTTGTCGTCCAGCAACATCGCGGAGAACTAAAAGTCGAAACAGAAATAGGTAATTACACAGAGTTTATAATCACATTGCCAAAAAACATAGCGAGGGTTAAGGAGTTAAGAAAATGAAAGTAATGGTTGTAGACGACGAAGAAGATATTCAGTCTTTATTCAAGCAAAAGTTTAGAAAAGAAATCAAAGCAGGGCAAATTAATTTTAGTTTTGCCTTGTCAGCAGAGGCTGCATTAGACTACTTAGAAAACCACGAAGAAGCTTCTATTGTCTTGATTTTGTCGGATATTAATATGCCAGGAATGAATGGGCTAGAATTGCTCAGAATCATTAAAGAAAAGTTTACCGATCTAAAAGTTTTTATGATTACTGCTTATGAAGATGAGAAAAATTACCAAACTGCAATAGCTTATGGAGCTGATGACTATATCACTAAGCCTGTTAATTTTGACGCGCTCAAAAATAAAATAGTTAATCTTAGCATAAATTAATGATTGGTAATTGGTAATGGGTAATGGGTAATTGGTAATTGGTAATTGGTAATTGGTAATTGGTAATGGCTAATCGCTAATTGCTAATTGCTAATTGCTAGCTAATGGAAGACAGGCTAATTACCATCTTCCTCATCTTCCCATCTCCCCCCGCCCCCCCGCCCCCCCGCTCCCCCTCTCTTCCTCTCTTCCTCTTTCCCTAGTCCCTAGTCCCTAGCCCCTAGCCCCTTCTTAAGAGCCTAATATGCCAGCAAAAATATTATTTGTAGATGATGAGCCAGATTTAGAATCTCTAATTTCCCAGAGATTTAGAAAAAAAATTCGTGCCGAAGAATATCAAGTTTTTTTTGCATATAATGGCGTAGAAGCCCTCGCTAAGTTACAAGAAGAACCCGATATAGATATTGTCTTGACTGACATTAATATGCCAGTTATGGATGGGATCGCGTTGTTAGGGAAGCTGAATGAGATAGCTTCCCTAGTCAAAACAATAGTTATATCGGCTTATGGAGACTTGGGAAATATTAGAAAGGCGATGAACGCTGGGGCCTTTGATTTTTTGACTAAGCCGATAAATTTTCAGGATTTAGAAATTACAATTAACAAAACATTGTCCCATGTACAACAGTTAAAGGAAAATGAGCGCTCTCGCCAAGAAAGAGAGGAAAAATTACGGCAATCAGAAGCACGAGAGCGACAAAAAGCCATCGAATTAGAATTGGCACTGCAAAATTTACAGCGCACTCAAGCTCAGCTTATTCAGACTGAGAAAATGTCTAGTTTAGGACAATTAGTTGCGGGTGTTGCCCACGAAATTAATAATCCTGTTAACTTTATCTATGGCAATTTAACTTATGTCAATCAGTATACTCAACAGCTATTAGATTTAATCAACCTTTACCAGATTGAGGCCAATAATTACCGTAAAATCGAAGCTTTAATTGAGGAAATAGAGCTAGAATTTATCAGAGAGGATCTCCCTAAAATGCTGTCTTCGATGATGGTGGGGGCAGAACGTATCCGTAAGATTGTACTGACGTTGCGGAACTTTTCCCGCCTTGACGAAGCTGAGATCAAACCAGTTAATATTCATGAGGGAATTGATAGCGCTCTCATGATTTTGCAGAGTAGGATCAAGGTTAAACCAGATTGTCCCTCTATCCAAGTCATTCAAAAATACGGGGATTTGCCTAAAATAGAATGTTATGCCGGTCAGTTGAATCAGGTATTTATGAATTTACTGAGCAATGCAATTGATGCCTTGAATTACTATGATAAAGAACGCAGCCCGGAGGAAATTAAAAATCAGCCTAGTACGATTACGATTTGTACTTGTATGCTGAATCGTGATTGGGTGAGAATCTGTATTAAAGATAATGGGCCGGGGATGACGAACGATGTAAGAAATCGGCTATTTAGCCCTTTTTTCACAACTAAACCTGTGGGTGAAGGTACGGGATTGGGTTTATCTATTAGCTATCAGATTGTAGTGGATAAGCATGGGGGAGAGTTGATGTGTTTTTCGCAGCCAGATCGGGGTGCAGAATTTGTGATTGAGATTCCTGTTAGGCAAAGCGATCGGGTACAGATGAAGGCAAGTTAAGGAGAATTAATTAAAAAATCAGGGGAAAGTCTGGTAAAATCTATATCGCGATCGCATTCCCCAATTTCTCTGTAATGCCTGAAGTCCCTCAAACACCGAACGACCTAGCTGAAGCCCTCAATGGCCTCACCGACCTCAACTTCCAACTGCCAGATCCCGAAGACTCAGAGCTTCCAGAGTTTGATTTTCAAGAGCAGCTTGACAATGCTTGGAAAGTGTGCGATCGCTTCGATCTGCAAACTGATATCTGGCGGGGGCACATTCTGCGAGTGGTGCGCGATCGCGAGAAAAAAGGCGGCGAAGGACGCGGTACTGGCTTTTTAAACTGGCTAAAAGAACGCGAAATCAGTAAAAGTCAAGCTTATTCCCTGATCGAATTAGCCAACAGTGCTGATACCCTGATCGAACAGGGACATTTAAATACAGATGCGATTAGAAACTTCAGTAAACGGGCATTTATCGAAACAGCCAAGGCCTCCCCAGAAGTGCAGCAGATGGTCACGGATGCGGCCTCGAATGGCGATCGCATCACCCGCCGCGAAGTGCGCCAATTGACCGATGAATGGACAGCAATGAACTCAGAATTGTTACCAGATGAAGTCAAAGAAAAAGCCTCTACGGGTTCTCTTCCGCCCCGCTTTCTCGCGCCTTTAGTTCGAGAAATGGAAAAATTGCCGCCATCTCATCAAGTGGAAATTCAAAAAGAAGCCGCAGAAAATCCCGATGTTGATACTGTTAAACAGCTAACTTCAGATGCGCGAAGTTTATCTAAATATTTGGATGCAGCGGCCCAAGTGCAAGCTTTAAATCAGTCCCATTTAGATATGGAAATGGCTTTAGAAGAAGCTTTGCGAATAGGATGTTTAAATACGGCGGCTGATGTGGTGAAACAGGCGGCTCAATTGGAGCAAACTGTGGCTAAACTTTACACAGTTTGGAAACGTTTAAGCGGTTTAGCAGATCGGTTATATGTTGATACTGGCGCGAGTACCCCTAATTTACGCTTGCTTTTAAGTTGCCTAGATAGTATTTCAGGGGAAGTGATCGAGGTAGGTTTGGGAGATGGCGAGCGGACAATTAGGTTGCAAATCTTATCGGATTCTTAATCGTAAATTAAAGTTGCCATGATGAATCAATAAATCCATCTATAGCAACCGCTTTAAACTTTTTCAATTTCTATTTTAGAACCTTGGGGAGATTTATAAACCTTAATTTGTGTAGGCAATCGCTCTCCCAATCCTCGAACGTGGGTAATAACTCCAATTAAACGATCTTGCTGGCGCAAAGATTCCAAAATTTGAGTAACGCTTTCCAAGGTTTCTGCATCCAAAGTACCAAACCCTTCATCTAGGAATAAGCTACCTAATTGAGCGCCTTGGGATAGCTTTTCTGACAAAGCTAAAGCCATCGATAAAGAAGTAGCAAAAGTTTCACCACCGGAAAGAGTTCGCACGCGCCTAAGTTCGCCGCCATTCCAGTTATCTTCAACCCAATACTCGCCATCTTGAATTTTAAGAGCATAGCGAGTTTCTGTTAGTTCTTGCAAAATTAATGTAGCGCTGGCAACTAATTCTGCTTCCAAATGTTCTAAAATATAAGCTTGAAATTCATTAGTTTTGAGATTCTGAGCTAAGGTATGATAAGTTTGTTCGTGTTCTGTTAAAGTTGTAATTTGGGTTGACATCCTTTCCGATTGCTCTAAATTCTGTTCTGCTACCTGAATCCAGGCTAATAATTCTGCACGGCTATCGTTAGCTTGTTTAAACTTTTGTTCAGCAGTAATTTTGGCAGTTCGTAGTTGTGTCAATGTTATTTCATCGGTGGTTTTTGCACCGATAATATCGCTTAAATCTTTGAGCCGCGTTTCTAGCTGAATTTTTGCGTCGCGGTGTTTGCGAATAGCTGTTTCCCATGCGGATTGTTGTTTAGCGTCAGCACCCGCTGCTATAAATGTCTCCTCTGTGAAATTAGAGGTTTTGAGTTTAGACTCCCAGGCAATATTTAGCTGTTCATTTTTAGCTAGTGCTTGCTCATTAACATCTGTGGCTTGTTGGTATCTTTCTACTGCTTGAATGACATTGTTATTGGCAGTTTGATAAGAATTATCGGCAGCTTTCAGCAGTTCATTTAAGTTTTGCTTGTCTTTTTCTAAAGCTTTTGCTAAAGTAGAATAAGGTTGATTTTCGGTGATTTCATAGAGTTTAGTTGCCACCTCTTTTAACTGCTCTTGGCGGCGATTAACTTCTGCGATCGCGTCTTTATTTTCTGCTTGTTTCCCTAAATAAGTAGCTTCTGCAAACTGGAACGCTTGTTGAGCTTTATCAAATTCAATTGATACCTGTTGCCAGTGTTGCTCGACTTCCCGGTACTTGCGATCGCTCTCTTTAAGTATTGCTAATTCTCGCTCTAATTCCTCCGCTTGCCATTGAGAAGTTTCTAAAACTCGATAAACTTGTTGCTGCAATTCAACAAGTTTATTCTGTGTTAATTTTAACGTCTGAGCAAGTTCTAATTGTTTCTGCTGATGTCCAGAAAGTGCTGTTTTTGCTTCGGTTGTGGTAATTTGAGCTTGTTGAAATACTTGTTGAGCAGTAGCAAAGCGCGATCGCAAAGGGGCTACATCTATAATATTAGATTCCGGCAATGGTGGGAGGCGATCGCTCTCTGGATGCACGCCCCCGCATACGGGGCAAATATCGCCAGCATTGAGCGACATTCGCACCGCAGCAACACGATCTAAACGCGCCGATTCAACATTAACTGCTTCTGCCGTTTCTAAGTCGAATTGGCATTTTTTCAGGGATACTTCCGCTACTTCCAACTGTAAGGTAGTTTCCACATAATTTTGTTGGGCTATTTGCCAATCTTGCTCGGCTTTTGCTAACTGCTTTTGCTCAGTTTTCGCCTGTTTTTCTATTAGCTGAAATTCCATCAATAAGGGTGAAATTTGATTCAATAGCTCTAAACGTTTGCCTCCAGGGGAAAGCTGTGAAAGCAACGCTGTTGCTTGTGCGACTTGAAAACCAGCACCCTGAATTTTGCTATTAGCAGCTTGCAAGTCTTTCTCTAGTGCCTTTAAAGAGCGAAATTTTTCCTGTTGAGTATTTTGGGCGATCGCGACTTCTCTTTCCAGTTGAGATCGCTGCTCTTCATATATTTTACCAGCAGCGAGAGCATCTTCACGAGCTTTGAGTTGAGGCGCGATCGCTTCCTGCTTCGCTCTCGCTGCGTCAAGTTGCTGCTGCTGTACCGCCAACTGCGATCGCGCTTCAATTAATCGCTTTTGGGCTAACTGTGCAGCATTTTGGGCGGTTACGCATTGGTTTCGCGCTTCTTTAACTAAAACCCAGTCTCCCTGTAAATGATTAGCAATTTGCGCTCTTTCTAACCGTTGTACAAAAGTTTCGATATCAGATGATTTAGCATTCAAAGTAGTTAATTCTGCGTGTAAATCTCTGAGGCGAATGATTTGATTAAATAAAATTTCTTCTTCGTCTAACATCTTCTGAGCAGTCATAACCGCTTGATTAAGAGTCGGTAATTCTTGCTCCAAACTAATCAGATGTAATCGCTTTTCTTGTACTTCTTCCGCCGCTGGTGCATTTAATTCAGCCAGTTGGCGTTCCACCATTTCTCGTTCATCTTTAAGTAACTTAGCTAGTTCATTTGCCCGCTTCCGCATCTGCTCAAAAATCTCAAATCCAGCTAGCTGGCGCAGAATTTCCCGGCGTTTTGCCGTGTCGCCTTTAAGAAATTCATCAAACTTACCTTGTGGCAACACTATCACCCGCGTGAAAGTGTCAAAATCCATCCCTAAAACCTGTTCAATAGTTTTTTTAGCAGCATCAATGCTAGTTTCTATAGTCTCCCATTCACCATTTTGAAAAGCTTCTAACAGTACCTTATTTTCAGGAGTTTTCGGGCGGTATCGCCACCTCCGCGTCACCCGATACTGTGCATTACCTACTGAAAAGTGCAACTTAACTTTTAAAGTTTCGCTCCCTTGACTTACTAGATCGCCTATTTGTTTTCCACTGCGAATTGTAGTACCGAAAAGAGCGTAAGTCATGGCATCAAGCAGGGAAGATTTTCCCGCACCTGTTGCACCCGTAATGGCAAATAAATCGAGTTCAGAAAAATCTAAACGCTGTTCGCGGCGAAAGCTAGTAAATCCTTCTAAATAAAGTTCAATTGGTCGCATAATTGGTAATTGGTAATTGGTAATTGGTAATTGGTAATTGGTAATTGATAGTAGGGTGGGCGCTCGCCGCAAAAAGTATTTGTCATAACCTAAGATGCTTGTCGGCGAGCGCCCACCTTACGTTTGTTACAGTTAACAGTTAACAGTTAACAGTTAACAGTTAACAGTTGATTATACAATTTTTCAAATTCCTCCAAGACTGCTGGCTTTGGTGTTGTTCCCAATTTGTTCTGATAATAGTTGCAAAACTCTTCTAGCGGATCGAATTTATTTGGGTCTATATTAGTTACTTCCGCCAGGCTTTCTTGCTGTAATTCTGGATACCGCGGTTCCACTAGCAGCGCTTGCGAACAAATTTGGCGCACTCTATCAGCTAGTCCCAGTTCAGGACTCTGCATTTGTACAATTACCTTCAAAAATCCGGGGTGATATTGATTTGCTTCTAAAGTTTTATCTAAGTTTTCACTATTACATTTAAGCACTTTTAATGGTCTCTGGCAAATTAAGGGTTTAAATTCTACTTTGGCGGCACTTCCCGGCTCTAATTCAATCAAAACAAATCCCTTTTCTTGCTCGGCTTCTCCAAAGTCTAACTGAATCAAAGAACCTGAATAATAAGCAGGAGAATTTTTAGCTATGCGTTGGTGAATGTGGATGTGTCCCAGGGCAATATATTGAGCTTCTGGCGGTAAAGTTTGCGGTGAAAGCAGATATTTATCTCGCGTATAATAGGGTGCTTCTGATTTAGCTAATCTAGCCCCATCAATGCTAAGATGTCCCATGAGGATATTAACAGTATTATCCCGAAAATTGCTGGTTAAATCTTCTAGGAGATCGGCAACAAGTTCTCGGTAACTAGAGCGGCGATCGACATCATCTTTGTGCCAGAAAGCATCAGCATCTAAAAGCCTTTGTTCTGATGCAAAAGGCATGGCTCCCACACAGAGTTTACCGCTATTTGTATTCAGAATAATTGTGCCACCATCTGCCGCGCGGCGGGGTTTTCCCAAAGCACGAACGCCAACATGGGCAAGCAATTGAGCGATACTATCGGTGCGCGAGGCGGAGTCATGATTGCCTGCGATCGCGATCGCGGGAATACCAGCTTCTTGCAATCCGCAGAAAAATTTATAAGCAATGCGTTCAGCATAAGCTGGCGGATTGGGAACGTCGAAAATATCGCCAGCGATCAGAACGGCATCCACTTCTAAGGTTATTGCTTGTTTGAGCAGTTGATCTAAAGCAGAGGCAATTTCCGGGGTGCGGTCAATACCTCTAAAACGTCGTCCGAGATGCCAGTCGGCGGTATGAATTAGTCGCATAGCATGAAGAGCTTTTTACTTATTTTAATACTTATTGATTTTTTTGTACCGCCTATTACCGGAAAGCCAAGATTAAGGCATGATAATCACAAGGGGTGCTCAATAATCTTAGCAATTCTGTGTGAGGAGTAACTATGGATACCAAGCCAATGCTTTTACGTTTTTCGTTTTTTTTACTTGCTGCGTCTGCGGTTTGGGCTGGTTTTTCCCAGCATTTAACTGCCATTGAAGCAGCTTCGGCTATTGGGCCAAATCAACTTTCTCCTAGCGGAATGGAAACAGAGGGGAGTGCGATCGCAACTTCTCAAAGTCAGATAATTGCCCAGCAAGGACAAGTTAAACAAGGGGAAGTATACAAACTGATGAACGGCGGCGCGACGCGCACCCGCCAATCATCGGCGGTTCGTGCGAAGACGAACCCCAGAACCGACTTAATCCCTCGCGATATTCTCACAACCGATACTACTGCCAAAGCTGAAATCTTGTTCAAACAGCAAGATACAATCGTGAGATTGGGAGAATCTACGAGTTTTGTGTTCCCTGAAGGCTTGCGGGAATACCAGCTCAATAACGGTACAATTGTGAGTATGATTCGTCCCGGAAAAGGCGGCGGGACTGTGAAAACGCCCCAGGCATCAGTGATAGCAAGGGGTACGGGGATGTATATTCAGCAGTGTTCGGATCGAAAAGTTGCTTTGTTTGCCATTCTCACAAATAATAATGCCGAGGTTGAACCTACGCGGGTGGTGAATGGAAGAGGCGATCGCGTTTCTTTGCGGGCCGGGCAATTAGTGAGAGTCGTTGATGGTACAATCCAATCAGTTCAAACTTTTAACTTGCGATCGTTTTACCAAAATAATCCTATGGGTGCAGGTTTAGGCCCGAATCAGGAAAACGTTGTGAATGAATCACCTACTGATGTTCAGCCGGTGTTCAGAGAGGTTCGCCAAGAAACGATCGCAGCGGTGAACAGTCAATCTGAAGGGAGTTTCGATTTTCCCAATGGCATACCTAATGTTTGCGGGAATGGACAAGCGCCTGTGAGAGGTCTTTGGTAATACTGATGTAATACTAATATTTTACACTATTGTCAAAAACCTGTAGGGGCGGGTTCGCCAATAGTTTTGAAGGATACCCAAAGACTAAAAAACCCGCCCCCACCCTGCGATCGAATCCTTTATTGATATTGGTGTAAGATCCGACAGGCTATTTGCAAATGTTGCGATCGCTCTCCTTTAGATTTACATTATTTGTGAGATAATCTTGGAGGCGATCGCACCCCCGCCGCAACAAATCATCTAAATCTAAACTCGATAAACTAATAGTTTGGTCATAGCTACCGCTAATTAATATTTTCCCATCTGGACTAAAACCCATACTTTTAACTTGTCCCTGATGGCCAATTAAAGTTTTAATCAGCGTACGATCTGTAGCATTCCACAACTTAATAGTATTATCAGCACTTCCCGAAGCCAAAATCTTTCCATCAGGACTAAAACTAACACTTACTACTGCATTTTGATGTCCCGTTAAAGTCCGAATTTCCTTACCAGAATCCGCATCCCAAAACTTAATAGTATTATCCGCACTTGCAGAAGCTAAAATTTTGCTGTTAGGATGCCAAGCTACAGCCTGTACAGCCTGAGAATGACCTTCTAAAGTTTTAACTAAAGTGCCGTCAGAGTTAAACAATTTAACTGTTTTATCGTTGCTACCAGAAGCTAAAAACTTGCCATCAGAACTGAAAGCTAAACTTGTTATGCCATCGCTATGTTCAGTAATATTTTTTAGCATTTTTCCATCAGCTATATTCCACAATTTAATTGTCTTATCATCGCTGCCAGAAGCTAAAATATTACCATTTGGACTAAAGGCTACACTTGTCACGCCTTCGTTATGTGCTGCTAAATTTTTAAGCTGTGTTCCATCTGCTGCATTCCAAAGTGTCACTGTTTTGTCATAACTGCCAGCCGCTAAAATCTTACCATTGGGACTAAAACTAATAGATGAAACCTTATTACTACTATCTAATTTTATCGTCTTTAAAAGAGTTTTATCAGTGCGCCATAATTTCACCTGTCCATCGGCACTAGCAGAAGCAAAAGTTTTACCATCAGGATTAAAATTTACACTCTCAATAAAACCGTCATTTCGCAGCGGAATATCACCATCTAACCGCCAAATTTTTACAGTTTTATCAGCGCTAGCTGTTGCTAAATTCTTCCCATCTGGACTAAAATTAACACTCGTCACCTGATCGCCATGTCCCTTAAATTGATTAAGCAAAATTGCGCCTACCCCGCCTGATTCTAAACTCCAAACTCTCGCTGTATAGTCATCGCTGCCAGAAGCTAACATCTTACCATCGGCACTAAAGCTAACACTAATTGCTCCTTTTTCTTGTTCTGTAAAGTTGGCAATAATTTTGCAATCAGGTTGCCAGATTTTTACAGTTTTGTCCAGGCTTGCCGTTGCCAATATTTTACCATCAGGACTAAAGCTGACATCCATAATATAATCAGTATGTCCTTTACAAATTTGCGATTTATTGCTATTTATGCTCCATAATTTTAAGGTTTTATCTTCACTTACGGATGCTATATTTTTGCTGTCTGAACTCCAACTGATACGAGTTACCCTTTCAGTATGACCTGTCAAAGTTTTGATTAAGCTACCATCTAAATTCCAAAGTTTTATAGTTTTGTCATCGCTGGCAGTTGCTAACATTTTACCATCGGGACTAAAACTAATGCTGTTTACTTTTTCACTATCTCCGGTGAAAGTTTTAATAAGCTTGCCGTCAATATTCCAAAGCTTAACTATGCCATCCGAACTTGCAGCAGCTAACAGCTTGCCATCGGGACTAAAACTAAGATCGTTTACACTTCTTTCATTGCCTGTTAAAGTTTGGAGAAGACGACCATCGGCACTCCAAAGTTTTATGGTTTTGTCAGAACTTGCAGTTGCTATGGTTTTCCCATCTGGACTATATTTTACCGCTTGCACGCGATCGCCATGCCCTTCTAAGCGATTATTTTCCTTCCCATTATCAATAGCTTGCTGTAAACTGCCTACAGTTTCCACAGCCACATCACCGCTGATATTCATGGCTGTTTTTAATTGCTTACCCGCCTTCATTCCCGCTAAAAGTGCATCAAGCTGTTGATTAGAAAGTAACTGAGATTCAGACAAAGAAGCTAAAGCATCGATCTGATTTTCTATCGCCCGGTTGCGCTGAATCAAAGCAATAATTGCAGCTAAACTGACAACAGTTACAAATGTACTAACAGCAGCAATAACGCGCAAACGATTATTTCGCCTGCGTTGAATGCTACGTTTAATAAATTCTGATTCGTATTGATTGAGCCAGTTATCATCAGATGTTAATACCTGTTCTAGCAAGTCAAGACGCGGATTGTTATCCCAAAGAAAACCAACTTGTTTATTATTAATCCATTCCTTAGCGACAGGGGTTAGTAAGCGTTGTAGCGTCAAAGTTTCCTGTTCCTGGTTTTTCCACCGTTGTAACTTATCCCACCCGCGCGCGATCGCATCGTGAGCAGGCTCAACATAAGCCTCACCGCCAGTTTCCTGTCCCCCAACCAGCAACCGCGCTTCCGAAAAGCGCCGAATTATCTCACTTACTCGCTGATTCTCACTTGCATCTGTATAAAGTAACTCCGATCGCGCCACCCGCCGCCGCGCCAATTCCCCACCTTCAACCGCCACCATCCGCAGCATTACGCGCCTTACTGTGTCGTGATAAGCGCTGTCAAGTTGCACCAGTTGGTCATATTCAGCGGTAGCTCTCTGTGTGAGAGAACCCGCCACGCCGCCCAATTGTTTGTAATCGCTCTCACTTAATGCCCGATTATTGCGCCGACTTTCTAAATACTTTATATAAAGCTCACTTAAGGTAAATGATAGCAGCGGCAAAGCTCCCGGCATCTGCACGACTTCATTAATCAATTGGTCTGTGAGGCTGGATGGCTCAAAGTATAATACTCTTTCCGACGCAGGGCCCTCGATCGCTTGCCGTAACTCGTCCTGAGTCATCGGCGGTACAATAAACCGAGCGTCTATCCAGTAAGCTTTGAGAGCAGAATCAAGGAATTGAGCTTCAAAATCGAGGCGAACAGCGATCGCAACCCTGAGTGCTTCTGGGTGCGCTGCGATCGCGCCTTCAAGTTGCGCCAAAAATAGCGATCGCTCGTCTTCATCAGACATTGTTACCAATTCCTCAAATTGGTCAACCACTAACAGCAATTTTTTATGAGGATTAGCGCTACTCCAAATAGTAACTAAATCGGCAAACTTACCAACATTTTGCCGCAATCCTTCGGTCATTTTCTGAATCCGCAGAATATCATCTCTCTGCTTTTCCTTATCTGTACTTTGGCGGTTAGATATATTTTCATCTATTAACAAAAGCGCTCTAGCTAACGAGGTTAAAGGAGATTCCCCCGGTCGTAAAGGCCCGATAACTGTAACAACGGATGAATTGTCAGTTTCTCCCCCACCTTCAGATGCGGTTATTGCCCTACTTTTAGCTTCTACCGTTGAATTAGCGTTTCGCCAGCGAGGGATTAATCCCGCTTTAACCAAACTAGATTTACCCGTTCCTGACGCGCCTAAAACCACAGTTAAGGGATGTTTTTCGACAAAATTATACAACTTTTTGATTAACTTTTCGCGTCCAAAAAATAGATTTCTGTGTTCTTCATCAAAAGATTCTAAACCGCAATAGGGATTATTTTCTCGATTGAGTTCTGGTGCCGGCGGTAAGTTAAGTTCGTGACCGGGAACTAAGAAGATAAATTCGCCTTTATCGTGTTTTGCTAACGGCCACATTCCGGGAGTTTGGCGGTGGCGTTGTTCTGCTGAGTCGGGTTCGACGCGATCGCGCACGTATAAAAAAAGTTCAGTAGCAGTGATGACCCCATCACCGCTAGGTTGACCGTCTTTTGGCGGCGGGAACAAGTCGGCGCGGCCTCTGAGTCCGTCAAATAAAGCTTCTGCGAAGGGGGAATGGTTGCCGCTGATGCCGCGATCGTCTTTTAGGGATAAGCTGTCTAAGGCTTTTTGGTCGTGGGATGCGGAGGTAATCGCAACCCATGCGGGGTCTTTGATGAAGCGATCGTAACGTTCTTGGTGGATGACTTCGGGGTGCGCGAGGAGATCGCGGGTGGCGGCCCAGCGGAAGGCCCCGGCGAAGCAACAGTCAAGGATGGCGAGGAGGTGGCGACAGGGGAGGGATGCGATCGCATCGTGTACCTGCTGCATTGGTACAAAAGTGCTGCTATCACCGGGTTGTGCGTCTTGCGGGATCACGTATCCGGCCGGGCCGTCATCGTTATCAAGAGCGATGCCGTGTCCGGCAAAGTAGAATAGAATGCGATCGTTTTCTCCTACTTCTTTGGGTAGGGTTTCTAATAGTAATATTTGCAGTTTTTCGCGGGTAACTTCCGTATCTAATAATAATTTTACATCATAATTATGATCTTCTTTAAGGATGCGAGCGAGTTCTTTGGCATCGTTAGTAGCCGTTCTCAGGGGAGAAATGCCATTTTGGTAATCGTTGATGCCAATGACGATCGCGAGAGAGCGTTTAAATTCCATTTTTAGTTATTAATTTAGTATTGGAGATTTTTAATTTGTGGGCATAATTCTTTGCCATTCACTACAGGCTAGATGCAATGATTCAGGAGCATTTTCGTCCAATCCACGCTGGCAATAATTTACCAAATTTTCAACACAGGGTTTACAATCACTTTCTTGAGGAAGTTTTGAATATGCTGTTTCCTCATCAACGATTTCTCCTTGTAGATAGTGTATCCAAGTTTCAATATTTCGTCGGGGTATAAACACTGCTATTTTTTCATCTAATAGACGTTTAGCTTGAGAGTCAGCTTCAAGCTCTAAATCTAACTGATTTAATCGTTCAGCTATAGTATATTTGTCGGCATCTATCAAAACAACTAAAGCAATTGAAAGGTAGTTTTTACTCCGATAAGCTCTAACTTCTTTGGCATAATTTTCTCTTACATATTGTTCTCCAGATTGCTTTCCTTTGGGAAGGGGCAAATATGTAATCTTCCGGGGATTAAAACCTCGCTTAACGAGAAAATGTCGGGCAAATACTTCCTGCTGTCTATCCTCACATAATACAATAATTTGCATACCACTATGAATCATGGAGCCATCCCCGCGCTACCAATTCTGAAATAGGAAGTCCAGTATCATTATCAGTGCCGATCCGTTTTACTCGAACTGGAGTGTTACTTTGACGTTCAAACCAATATCCTACAGGTGATGCTAAAAGATAGTCAATTAACACAGGGTGATGAGAAATCAGCAATGCTTGTGTTTTTTGTTCGCTACAAAGGTCATAAAGTTGAATCAACCAAGGTTGAATTTCTGGTAGTGCCAAAAAGTTCTCAGGTTCATCAAGGCATAAAGTGTAATCTTCAGATTTAGTGCATATAATAAGCGTATATAGTGCAATCAACATTCGCTGACCATCAGAGAGTTCTCCCAATTTGTATTCGACTAATTTATTTCTGTCATTCTCTAGTGAGAAAGACAGTTTGAGAAGGCGAATTTTTTCCCCTGCATCGATAAATTTAAAATAAGCGAATCCCTCAAATATTTCTTTTAAAGTGTTTGTTAATTCAAATATTTTGCCTTGATTTTGAGATAAGTAACGATACCAAGAAACATAATTTTCCATCCTATAAGATAAACGATTTTCTTCTTTACTACTCTCATCAACCATCATACTAGGATTAATTTGAAGTATTATGAAACGCTCCATGCGCTCTTTGAACCAAGTCAGCTTGCTATTGTCATCTCTGGGCATAAGTAAAGCCAGCATTGACTGAAACAAGTCAAAGGGATATTCTTTCCATTCTAAGGATAAAGAACCGTCGCGGAAGACTTGCATTTCTCCTAACCCGAATTTTAGTAATGGTTGGTTATCAAACCACAAGCGCTCGTACTTAATGTGAGTCTGGTTTCCATTTCTATCTCTATCATGTTCGATGGCAAGTTCATATTTGTAAGTTCCCCCATTTCCTTCAATTTCTAACTCGAAGCTTTGAATCAAAGATGTCTGCCAGCGCGTACAATCAACAGATTTAAAAATTGCATCAACTTTGCTATCACCACTTACAAAAGCTTGGATTTTTCGCAAAACATCGAAAACAGTTGACTTGCCAGCCCCGTTTGAGCCGAGAAATAAATTAATTGAGTCAACAGACAGTTCAAAATTTACTAGGCATCGAAAATTGTCGATATAAATTCGTTTAAGCATATAATTTCTCCTTAATCTTTCTCATTTTCTCGGATTGCTATTTCTATCTCATCAGGATATACTTCAGCATAACCCCAAGCATTTACTAAGTCTTCAGCATTAAGACTTGGATAGGCATATAAAAGTTCGGATTCACTAGCACCTAAACGGCGATAACTCACTAGCAGCCAAACGGGGATGCGCGTTTGTCTGATACAGGCATCACCGCCTATAACGCCGCGAGTTTTTTCAATTCCTGGCCAACTGTTACTTAAACTTTGGGATAATATTTTTATGGCTTGGATTTTCTCATCTGGGGTTAAGGCTAAAAGTTGTGGTTGCAATTCTTTGAGTGTCATACTTCTGTTAATAATTAATTGCTTCATCACTCCCTTAAATTATAGCGACTGTCGAGAATACCGTCAAAAAAGCGAGCGTATCCTACACTTCCTCTGGCGGATGTAAACTATCCCTCGCCCCGATGCCATTATATATTCTACTCTCTGGTTTAAACTCGCTGATTAAGGTTGTTAAATCAGTATTTCTGATTTGAGCCAATTTTATCAGAGCTTCAACTCGCTCCACATTCATATTTTCTAACCGTTCTTCATAGGCCAATAATTCTGTATGTTCTGCCTCGGTTATCTGTTCCCATTCATTCTGTTGGCGCAGATAGTCCAGCCGTGTTTGTTCTTCAAATAATAGATGACGCTGAATAATTTATAGCAAAGCGGATTCTTCTGAGCCTAACGCGGTTTCATCTCCTAGTTGATTAGCCTTTAAAGACAAATATTCGAGGAGTGTAACTGCTTCTGTTAACATTTCATTGGGCAATTTATCAATTAATTCAATCGCTCTTTGGCGAATGTCTATTGATGCCGTCATGTTCCACCTCTATAGTTCATGCTAAGTTACATTCTAGCAGTTGTAGAAGAAGCGATCGCGCTCTCTAGAAATAAAAGCGATCGCGCTCCCCAAACCCAAAATTCAAAAAATTTTACTACTCTTATTCTCCAACTTCGGCGCTTCAGGAACAGGCCGCATTAATAGCATGACATTCATCAGCGCGATCGCACTCAGCAACGCCACAATTACAGCAAAACCCCCAATCAACCAGTGACGCTCAACAGTTATAGTGACTAAATCCGGGGTTTTCTGACTAACATTGCGAGCAGCCGCAGCCGTAGACATTGAGGCAGGTGCAACCTCAGCCACAGCCGGAGTAGCAACTGGCGGTGCTTTCACAGGTGCAAAATCCGATCGCGCTTCCACAGCAACAGGCCCAGAAGACACTAAAAGAGGCATTTCAGGAGCATTAGAAAGCGCGATCGCTAAGGCTTCCAACCCCTCAGCAATGCTCAAATAACTGAAATGATCGCAGCCAACCTCCGAAATCTGCGGCTTTCTCCCCAAACCCAACTGCGTCATGGATGCCACACTCACGGTGATATCATTTGGCTGGCCGAACATCGCCATATTGCCAGTCATTCCCCCCGCCTTCTGCATCATGCGCTCGAAGGTACTCGCCTGGCCGTTCCTCTGGGCCAGCGCCGCCGGCTGGATGGACTGATTACCAGCTAACACTGTATAAGGAATTTGTGGATCGGGACTTGCCGCCAGCTTCTTCAGAAACTCCGATCCGGGCTGCATTTGCTCTAGAGACACGCTTGCAGCTTCCACTGTCCCTTTTAGCAGCAAATCGCTGAGCCACTTGACAGGAGGCGCGATCGCAGTCACCCCATTGATCGCACTTAGTAACGCTGTTTTCGCCAAACTCTGCACTGTCGCCCAGGGAGAACCGCCATTCGGCGGTCCCAATAGCACTAAGTGCTGCACAACTCGATTCCCTTGTTCTTGTTCAATGAACCACCGCGCCACTAAGCCGCCCATTCCTTGGGCTACGATGTGCAGCACTTTGCCATGATTCGCGCCCAGTCCGGCCAACTCTAAGCGGTGCTTTAACGATCTCGCATTCTCCTCAATCGGAGTGTTTATACTTTCATAATCAAAAGTGAGAACAAGGTCATACAAATCGCTGAGAGGGCGATGCTGACCGTTCGTTTGCACCGATACTTGCCCGATCCCAGGAACCATTTTTTGAGTATCTCCGAGAATGCTGTGAGTGAAGAGAAGAATTCGCTGAGCCTTCGCTACCCACTCTCTCACTTCGTGAATGTCTTTCTCATAAGATACTTTATCGTTTGTGAGGAGGTCGGCGATCGCTAAAATCGGATATTCGTAATCGTAGCCTAATTTTTGCAGGGCGACTTTCTGGAAAAAGATGCGGACAGAACCGCCAAGACTGCGACTTCCCGATGATACCGGATCGGGCAACCGATCTAATTTTATCTCTGTTTGGCCGCGATCGCTCCTTTTCCCCAACCCCGTCGGGACGAAAAATTCGCCATCATAACCAATCCCAATCAGCGCCTCGTTTTCAGCCAGCGGCGCATCAATTATCAATTCTAGCGGCTGTTCCGGCGTTACGGCAGCCGCATCTTCCACATTGCTGAGTTCTAACGCACTCAGGCCGGGGTCAGTACCGCGACTGGCTGTAAATTGGAAAGACTGGATAAACTCTGGATTATCCCGCAAAATTGGCGGCAAAATCATATTACCTACATCGCGCGTCGCTTGGGGAATCGTCGTTAAACGCGCATTTGCCTTTAAACTGGGATGCGATCGCATTTCTACACCCGCACCCAAGGAAACCGCTTCTCCCGTTTGGGGTATCGGTGTCGTTTCCTGCGGTCGCACTGTGGTAAATGTAATCTGAGATGTCACCCAATCATCCCATACTTCATCCTTCTCTGGTTGCGATAAAAGATCGCGAGTTTGTACGCGGTTCATCAAGCGATTGAGAACGCTTTTTCCTCCCTTTCCCGCAATTTTAACTGCACGAGTTCGAGGCGCATCTAACCTTTCTTGTTCCAGCAATGTTGCGTCAAATTCCGCTGTACTGACAATCAATTTTAGGACATCTTTAAACTCAGTAACTCCCTGTTCCCAGAGTTCTTTGGGTACTGTGGCATAAATCGGATTTCCCCCTAAAACAAATACTTCCTCTCCGGGTTGTAACCAAACACCGCCAGAGGCAAAAAAGCCAGTTAAAATCGCGTAAGTTTCGGTTAAATCTAATAAGGCACAGTAAAGCGGTTCGTCGCTACGATTGATGAATTTTATCCTAATAGTTGGCTGCTGCCATTTGCCATTTTCATACTTATATTCTAACCGAATTTGTTGTGCCTCAATTTCGACTTCCCCCTGATATATTTTCACTTCTACGGCATCGGGGTCAATGCGACTGGATGCAGGACTAGAAAGTTCAGCGATATTCGTCCAACGGGCGATGTGTTCCAAACGCGCGATCGCTAAATTAGCATTACCTTGGTTATAACCAGAAATTTTAGCCACCAACGGGCGATCGTCCGTTGGCCGAGCAATGATATACTCGCCATTACGAGCAATTAACCGAAATTCAGCTTGAATTGCTGTTTCTACTTCCCCAACATACATTGAAGCTTGACCTTCCGGCCCCGCTTTTTGTAAGGCTTCCTTTGCTAATTTTACACCTACTTCTTCTCCTTCAATGCAAACACCTAAAGGCGGCATTGGCAAACTGGTAACAACTGCTTTAAAAGTTTTTTCTACATCCAGTGAGTTATCTACATTTGTACAGGAAATCTTGCTGAATTGGGGTAAAACTTCGGTAACATCTGCTTCGGCAAATGAGTTAGAAAGTTGCCGCAAATCTTCGGGATTACTATCCATTGCAAACAAAGCTAACCGAGTCGTTTCTTCCCCTACCACTGGCGGAATGCCGTGTACTGCGCCGCCGTCAATTATCCAGCCGTACTCTAAATGATAACTCACAGTAAAATAAGGAGTGCGTTTTGCGATCGCACCTCCTAAAAACGGCTGGTCTAAATCTTCTAAATTTGTCGCTTCCAACTGCGGCGACTGAGACGCAACTTTGCTGCGGACTAAAGCATTAGTGCGCTTAAATACATCCCGGTAAGTTAAACTACCATTAGCGCGTTGCAAAGTATCTAAAAGAAAATAGCAAAAAGCACCGCGATGTTGTCCAGTACCGTAATATTCCTTGGCTTCTTCGCAGTCGCGACAAGCTGCTAACAAAACATGGCGACCGCGTGGTATCATCCAGCCAGTAGGATTTGCTTCGGGACTGCGAGATGTTGATACTAACTTACTAATTTCTTCGGAGTTTAAGATAAAACTTTCTATCGGTCGCGTTCGCCTATTTGCAGGTGTTCGCCTTACCCCAGTTTCCTGCAATTCCAAATTCCGAGTGCCAGAACCGGAATGGCAACAATCCATAATAATTGTAATGTGCGGGTCTTTTTTGGCAACCTCAGATATCAGTTTTGCTAATTCTTTATCGGCCAAATCCCACCCACCTTCTTGACGGGAATCCCAACAAACCAAAGATTCGTGGAGGCGGTTAGGTTCTAAGTGCCAAAATTCCGGCGGTGCGGGTTCTTGGGAGCCGTGTCCGCTGTAATAAAATAGTACAATATCGTTGCGATTAGCTTGGCTGAGATGTGTTCGGAAACCGTCGATGATTGCTTGGCGGGTAGCTTGTTGATTTTTGAGGGTGAGGAGGTGGAGTTGCTGGTCATCGTCAGAAGTGACGCGCGATGCCAAAGGCGCGGCGCTTCGCCATCGCAGATACTCTTCAAAGGCCGTAATGTCGTTAACACAACCTCTCAAAGGTGCGACAGGGGGGAGATACTGGTCAATCCCAACTAGCAGCGCGTAAATGTTGCGAGTCATAAAAAATCTTAGCGGTAATTGGTAATAAAGCAATATGCAAGAGCCATAAGCCTCTTGCTGATACCGACACCCCAGTTTCCAGTATTTTATACCAACTATATAACTTACACAAAAATATTTGTAACGCCGCCATCCTGGCTGTTAAGTATACCGCCAGGATGGCGGCGTTACGAAGCCGATAGTTTCGGTGAAACCAGGTGAAATCTACATCAGAATTATAGCAAAAATGTTAAAAATTGCCTGATTAAATAAACCCTCATTTTTTAACAGGAATTTCAACGATAAATTCAGTTCCTTTCCCCATAGTCGAATTAAATCTCAGTAAACCACCATGCTGTTTAACAACAATTTGATAGGCAATTGATAATCCTAGTCCTGTTCCCTTACCCACAGATTTTGTAGTAAAGAATGGATCGAAAATCCGGGACTGCACGTCCTCTGAAATACCCTTACCATTATCAGCAATACTAATTATAACCCTCTCTCCTATTGTGTCGCTAACATTTGTAACATTACCCTCAACTAACGCCGTAGAAATTGTAATTTGGGGAGGAGGATAGCGTAAAAATCCATCCTTTGAAATTCCATTCTCTGTTTGATTTTCTACAGCCAAAGCATCGATCGCATCAATGGCATTACTGATAATATTCAAAAATACCTGATTCATTTGAGCTCCCCAACACTCAATCATTGGCAACTGACCATAATTTTTGATAACTTGAATAGCCAAGCGATTTGGTTGAGCTTGTAAACGGTGTTCTAAAATTAATAACGTACTCTCTAATCCCTCATGTAAATCTACAGCTTTCACCGCCGATTCATCTAGGCGGGAAAAATTTCGTAGGGAGAGAACTATCTGCCGAATACGTTCAGTCCCAGCTTGCATTGAAGATAAAAGCTTAGGCAAATCTTCCTGCAAAAATTCCAAATCCGCTATTGCCTTTTGTTCCTCAATCTCTGGAGTTACATCAGGAAATTGCTGCTGATAAAGCTTAACTAAAACTAACAAGTTTTCCAAAGACTCTTGAGTATATGGTAAATTAGTATGGATAAAACCCACAGGATTATTAATTTCGTGAGCAATTCCCGCCATCAATTGCCCTAAACTTGACATTTTTTCACTTTGAATAAGTTGTAATTGTGCTTGTTGTAGTTCTTCTAAAGCACGAGTTAACTCAATAGTTCGCTCTTGAACGCGAATTTCTAGATTCGTTTTTGACTGTTCCAATTCTGTAAAAGAACCTTGTAACTGACCCGCCATTTGAGTAAAAGATACCGCCAAAACATTTAACTCTTTAACAGCAGCTATTTCTACCTGTTGATTGAGTTCTCCAGAGGCTATTGCCTTCGATGCTATTACTAAATGTTGAATGGGTCGTGCAATTAATTGAGCTGTTAAAATCCCCAATAAAGTAGCTACAGCCAAAGCTGCAATACACAAAATAATCGTAGTCCGAGTGTTAGCATTGATTTCATCCATAAAATCTGTTTCTGGCACAACTACGACCACTAACCAATCTAAACCTCGTGCATCTCGGTAGGGTAATACTTGTCCAAACAAGTGCATATTCCCGATCCAAAAATTGAATTGTTCTGTATTCCTAACCTTGTTAAGAGAACCAAATTGAGAATTCAAATATTGAGCGGCCCCTTGGATTAAGGGAGTGCGACTTTCCGTTGCTAAAATACGTTGTTGTTTTCCCTCGGTGTTAACTGTAAACGGCTGAGAATCTGAACTCGCTACTAGATAGCCAGAACGTTCCATAATAAAAGTCTGAGCGTTGGTACTAATTTCCAAGGTTCGCAGAAAGTCACTGATATAACTGAGACTGAGATCGACGGCAAAAACTCCTTGAAAGTTGCCTGAAGCGTCATAAGCAGGCTGTGATGCGGTGATTCCTAAAGTTCCGTAGGTAAAGCTATAAATTTCCCAACTTGCTTGATTATTTTTGATTGCAGCTTGATACCAAGGTCTAGTTCTAGGATCGTAATTTTGGTCTATTCTTCGGCGTTGTTGGCGATTTCCTTGATTATCAAGGGTGTAAGTAGTCCGTTGGGGAAATTTTTCTGTTACTCTCACAACTGTCACCCCATCATCTTCTCTGGTAATTAAAGAGATTGCACCTTCTTTGTTGCCAAAATAGTTGGAACGAATATTAGAAAAAAACTGCATTTGTCGCCACAGGTGGCGTTCTAAGGCTAGAGAATTTTCTGAGGTTAATTGTCCTAGTTTAAAGGCCTCAACGTTCAGTTTAACGATTAATAATGGTTTTTCTAGGTAACTTTCTAAGTGTTGTTGAATGCGATCGCTAACGGAATTTCGGAGTTGAGTGGCTAAGTCATTGACTGCTTTTTGACCATTTTGTAGCGATAGCCATCCAGTCAGTCCGACAACAGCAAAAATTTCGATGATAAATGGTGCAATTAAGACCAGGCGCAAAGGTACTGGCTGGTGAATAGCTGCTAGGATTTTGGCCTGATATCTTCTCAACATTTTCTGCGATCGGTAGGAAGATTTAGTATAACGTTTTAAATCCGTAGCAGACACCCCCAAAATCACTCCTAAACCCTTGTTTTACAAAGATTTAAGTTTAATTTCTGGAGATGTCTAGTCTAAATTTCCTACCTAATACTATTTCAGATAAAAACCCGATGTTGCAAAGATGGCATTTGGCGGCGAACTTGTTCCAGGCGATCGGGATTAATTTCTGCGATCGCCACTCCCGGCCCATCCCCCGCATCCGCTAAAATTGTTCCCCAAGGATCGATAATCATCGCATGACCGTGCGTTTGTCGTCTCCCATAATGGCGACCGGTTTGTGCAGGTGCGATCGCATAACAAGTATTCTCGATCGCTCTGGCTTGCAACAACACTTTCCAATGGTCTTTTCCAGTATAAGCAGTGAACGCCGCCGGCACGAACAAAACCTCGGCTCCCTTATAAGACAAATGGCGATATAGTTCTGGAAAACGCACATCGTAGCATACCGACAGTCCCAGCACCCCAAAATCTTTTGAAGGATAGACAGGAGGCAAGTTTTCCCCTGCTTTGACTGTGCTCGATTCTTGATAAGTATTACCGTCTGGTACGTTGACATCAAACAGATGTACTTTTTTATATCTTACCAGTTCAATTCCATTCGAGTCTACTAGCAAACAGGTATTGTAAACTTTCCCACTATCTGCCGGCACGGGAAACCCCCCTCCCAATATTGTCACTTGAAACCGCTGGGCCATCGTTTTCAGGAATTTTTCACTTTCGATCGCGATCTCGCTAGCAAGTGCCATTTTTTCAGCTTCTTCCCCCATAAATGGGAAGTTTTCTGGCAAACCCACTAACTCAGCACCTTGGCGCACAGCCAGATCGATTAATTCTTCTGCCTGAAGCAAATTTTTTTGCAAATCAGGCAAGCTTGTCATTTGAATTGCAGCAGCGAGATATGATTTCATCGAAGGAAGAAGGAAGAAGGAAGAAGGAAGAAGGAAAAATTTAGTTATCTAGAATGGCAGAAGGCAGAAGAATTAAAAAGAAGGGAGAAACAACGTAAAGTCTTTGATACTTCAAAGATTTTCCCTATTAACCATTTGTATAAATAGCTTTAAACATAAAGCGCAGGTCAATCGATGTTTAGATTCGATCGCTTTAAACTTGAGATTAGGAATCTGCGATTAAATCCCAAATCTAAAATCAGCAATCTAAAATCGCTTGACCTGCAACCTAACACGACTCAAGCTTTAGTGCAATTGCAGAGGGTGAAACAGCAAGTCAGGGAAAAAACGGTTAAATTCAATCAAAGCCGCAGCCTGAATTGACAGCCAAAGCGCTGTAACTACTGGTGCTGTAGAAAGAAATTTCACAAAGTATTGCATCAACAATTCTCCACAATAATCAACAGAACATCGAATTGTTAACAGTTAACAGTTAACCGTTAACAGTTAACAGTTAACAACCATTAACTATTAGCGAGGTGAAACAGTGATTTCGTCATCTTTGGCGAACATTTCACCAGTGGTGATTTCTTTGAGTGCTGCCAAAGGCCACAAGAAGCCGGTTAGCATCAAGGAAATTGCCAAAGGCACATTGAGAATAATCTCTTGTTCCTCTGGAGAACTGGTTTTTTTCGCGGCTTGCAAATAGGAACGGCCAACCCAGCCAATCCAACCAGTAATGTACAAAAACAGGACGCTGGGAATCAAAAAGTCGCCCGCGTGTTCCAAGCTACCATCTACAATTAAGTGTGGGTAGCCTTCAGGCCCGCACAATGCTTCAGAATAACGCTCAAATCTGGCTTTTCCTGAAGCTGGATCGCCATTCGTAGAAACAGCATTTTTCGCTAGTTCTTTGAAAGCAGGCGAGTCCTTGCAGGGTACTAAATCGTATGCCGAGGCTACAGGTACAAAACTGATCCAAAGACTCAGGACTAAGATCGCAGCAAACAATCTTCGCATGGAATTGTTTCCTTTTGTTACAAAACAATAAGTTTTTTGTACAAGCATCTCAAGGTTGCTTGTCTGGAAGACATCTTACTATTTTTTGAGCTTGCCAGATAGACATTCCCCGATCTAAAGATAAGGAGATTTTTAAGGACAACCTTTTTGGGATCGATCCACAAAAAACTTGATTCTTAAAGGCTGAGTCAGACAGCCACCACCAATTAGCTCAGCATATATCTGAGTTTATGGCTGCTCTTTTTGTATGCGACACTAACTTTATCACGTAAAATTGAATATATGGCAACCGTTTTAGCAATTGAAACAAGTTGTGACGAAACAGCGGCAGCGATTGTTAAGAATCGTCAAGTTTGCAGCAGTGCGGTAGCGTCACAAATTAAAATCCATCAACAATATGGGGGTGTCGTCCCAGAGGTAGCTTCGCGCAGTCATGTCGAGATGGTAAATGGGGCGATCGCGCAATCTCTGAGTGAAGCCAACCTCACTTGGTCAGAAATTGACGGGATTGCAGCCACTTGTGCCCCCGGTTTAGTAGGTGCTTTGCTAGTCGGGTTAACAGCAGCAAAAACCCTCGCAATTGTTCATCAGAAGCCTTTTTTAGGTATTCATCACCTAGAAGGTCACATCTATGCCTCCTACCTCAGCGAACCCGATTTGCACCCACCGTTTTTATGCTTGCTAGTTTCCGGGGGTCATACCAGTTTGATTCATGTCAAAAATTGCGGAAACTACGAAATTTTAGGTCAAACTCGCGACGACGCAGCGGGTGAAGCTTTTGATAAAGTAGCTCGTTTATTAAAGTTAGGCTATCCGGGCGGCCCCATCATTGATAAACTAGCTCAAATTGGCAATCCGAAAGCTTTTTCCCTACCGGAGGGTAAAATTTCTTTGCCTACAGGAGGATATCATCCCTATGACAGCAGTTTCAGTGGATTAAAAACGGCTGTGTTGCATTTAGTCCAGAAGCTACAAAAAGAGAATGACGATTTACCAGTAAAGGATATTGCAGCGAGTTTTCAGGAAACAGTAGCCAAGAGTTTAACAAAAAGAGCGATCGCCTGCGCTTTAGATTGTGGCTTAAATACTATTGCCATCGGCGGCGGAGTTGCAGCTAACAGCGGACTAAGACAACACTTACAAAAAGCGGCCAATGCACACAATTTGCGCGTACTATTTCCCCCCTTGAAATATTGCACAGATAATGCTGCGATGATTGCTTGTGCCGCCGCCGAACATTTAGAATTAGGGCATACTTCGCCCTTAACTTTAGGCGCTCATTCCCGAATGCCAATTACCGATGTAATGGATTTATATCCCACATTCCGCAGATATTTAAGTTGCGTTAATAGAGGATAGATTCGGAATAAATAACGCCTAAAGTGATTGCTATGCAATCATTTTAGGCTTTTTTAGGATATAATAATTTCCACCACTAACCCAACTCTAAAAACTATGAAAAAGCCCTCAGAAGCGATAAATATTGTAAATTTAGACCATTTGGGAATAGTAGCAGGAATAATAGATGAGATGGAATTGGTAGAAGAAGTCAACAAAAAAGTGGGATTAAGAACCAAAGAAACCCTCAGCCCAGGACAAGTAATGAAAGCGATGATTTTGAACGGATTGGGGTTTTTGAGCGCCCCAATATACCTATTCGATACATTTTTTGTAGGAAAAGCAACAGAACATCTAATTGGAGAAGGAGTAACGCCTGAACAATTAAACGATGACAGGATAGGCAGAGCATTAGACAAATATTATCAAGCTGGGATGATAAAAGTGTATTTGTAGAGAGACTGAAAGAATTTCAAAATCCAGTGGACATTTGACGGTATTTGTGTAGCAGAACGGGCCTTATACACAGCTCCTAATTTGTCAGCGATGGCAGGAATGAAATGGATAACCAGAGTACCATTAAGTATCAAAGAAGCTCAAAATAAAATCTGGGATATAGAAGATAATGCCTGGGAGCCAAATCAAATAAAGGGGTATAAAATAGCAGCGATATCAAGTGATTATGCTAACATCAAGCAAAGATGGCTAGTGATAGACCCTCCCAAACGGGGTAACAGAAAGCCCAGAGGTCACGAACCCAATTTTGACTTGCGCCATCAGTTGTATCGGATTAGTGGAGTAGATTTTACTCAAATCCCTGGTTTTGATGTCCTCACAGTACAAGCTCTGCTCTCGGAAGTCGGATT